>CAISOQ010000493.1 GCA_903887095.1 uncultured Flavobacteriia bacterium | reverse complement strand
TTTAGGTAGAGCATTTAAATATGTCTACCCAATAAAGAACATCTTTTACCATCTAAAGATCCAATAAAGATGGTGTGTTATTTACATTGAAAATAGTGATAAAATAACAATTAACTTGATCAACAAAATTGAATAATTTGAATGATTGGGACTGACAGGCATTTTTACTTAGGATAATGTTAAATTTGTCTGAAAAGGAAGTATATGACTGCGCAAAAACTCCCAATCATGGAATCATTCTTTACGATTCAAGGAGAGGGATTTTACTCTGGTAGAGCCGCTTATTTCATTCGTTTAGCAGGATGTGATGTGGGTTGCACATGGTGTGATGTTAAGGAAAGTTGGGATGAATTGTTGCACCCTTCTATTGCGGTTGAAAACATTGTAAATGAAGCCGTTGCCTCTAATTGTGATTTCGTTGTCATTACAGGTGGCGAACCAGCACTGCATGATTTAACCAAAATCACAGAATTACTTAGAGAAAATGGAATTGAGATCGCAATTGAAACCTCGGGCACGGCTCTTTTAAAAGGCAAGGTCGATTGGTACTGTTTCTCTCCAAAGAAATTCAAGGCACCCATTGAAGAAGCCTATTCCTTGGCATCTGAACTTAAAGTCATAATAAATCACCCTTCAGATATTGCTTGGGCAGAAACACATGCTGAAAAGGTAAATTCCGAATGCAAACTATTTCTGCAACCTGAATGGGAAAAAAGGGAACGTTTTTTGCCAATTATCGTAGACTACATCAAATCAAACCCAAAATGGTTGATTTCATTGCAGACACACAAATACATGAACATTCCTTAATATGAGAATTTTAGCATTTTTCTTTGGTCTACTTTTTATCGTCTCCTGTTCCACAGCACAAGTTGGATATTCATCGTCCAATAAAAAAGCCATTAAACTTTTTGAAGATGGAAAAGAGGCTCCCAACAACAACTTTGACCCTATTACCAATATGCCCGATTTCAAAGAAGGTATTCGGTTAATGGAAGCTGCAATTGAAAAAGATCCAACATTTTGGGAACCTCATGTATGGGCTGGTGAATTTTATGAGAACATGAGGGATTATGAAAATGCAATAAAACATTATGAGACCGCCCTTCAAATAAATCCAAATCATAGCGCTACGGGTACCACCTACTTTTATTTAGGAAACCTTCAAAATGCCGTAGGTGATTATGAAAAAAGTATACAGAACTTAGACTTATTCCTTCGCAACAGAAATGCCAATCCGGATTTACAGCAACAAGCTCAAACAATAAGAGTGAACTCTGAGTTTGCAATGAATGCCATGAAAAATCCCCGTAACTTCAATCCAATCAATGTTGGGCCAGGAATTAATACGGCTGATCCCGAATATTTTCCAACCATCACTGTTGATGGTAAAACAATTCTTTTTACGCGTCGAATTAAAGATGATCGTGTACCACAATTCAAACAACAAGAAGACTTCTATGTTTCACAACTAAATGAACGCAATATGTGGGGAATTGCAGAACCAATGCCGCCCAACGTGAACACTGTGCTCAATGAAGGTGCCCCAACAATTGCCGCCGATGGACGCTCATTAATTTTTGTTGCATGTTCGGACATGTCTGGCGACAACAATTATGGTGAAAAAAGAACAGGAAAAGGAAGCTGTGACATGTTCTACACAAAAAAACTGGGTGCTCGTTGGACCGATCCAATTAACCTACCAGGAAATGTGAACACTCCAACATGGGAATCGCAACCATCACTTTCTGCAGATGGAAAAACGCTTTATTTTGTGCGAAGAGTGAGCAGACGCGGAGACCCTGTGGATTCTGATATTTTTGTTGCGCGCCTTTTAGACAATGGTCAATGGAGCACACCAACTGCCCTACCAAGACACATCAACACGACACAGCAGGAAGAATCTGTGTTAATTCACCCTGATGGAAAAACATTGTATTTCGCTTCACGTGGACATGTTGGAATGGGTGGATCTGATATATACCTTACGCGCATGGATGCAAAAGGCAACTGGTCACAACCCGAAAATCTTGGCTATCCAATAAACACAAAATACGAGGAGAATTCATTGATGGTGTCCCCTGATGGTGAAATTGCTTTTTTTGCATCCGATCGTAAAGGTGGTTATGGCGATTTAGATATTTATTATTTCGAAATGCCAGAGGAATTTCGCCCTACGAAAACACTTTATTTTGAGGGAATTGTATTCGACGCCCTTACAAAAGCTCCTCTTTCTGGAAAATTCCAATTAATTGATTTAAAAACTGGAAAAGAGGTTATCTTTTCTGAAGCAGACAAACAGACTGGAGAATTTCTAGTTTCACTGCCCGTTAATAAAGAATATGCTCTGAATGTCTCTTATCCAGGCTACACTTTCTTTTCGAAGAACTTTAATATGACCAATCTTGAAGGTCTTGAAGCAATTCACATGGATGTTCCGATGGTGCCTATTACAAGTGACAAACCTGTATTATTAGCAAATGTATTTTTTGATCTCGGAAAATCTACTCTGCGAACAGAATCTTTTGTTGAACTCGACAAACTATTTGATTTCTTAGTGAAAAATCCATCCGTAAAAATTGAAATTGGTGGACACACAGATACGAGAGGTGATGACAAAGAGAACCAAAAATTATCTGAAGATCGTGCAAAAGCTGTCTATGACTATATCTTAGCAAAAGGAACAGAAGCCGCTCGTCTCACATTCAAAGGATATGGAGAATCACAACCTGTAATCACAGATGCTTCCATAGCAAAATTAGCCACCGATAAAGAAAAAGAAACCGCTCACCAATCCAATCGTAGAACCGAATATAAGATTGTAAAATAGTGCATTTCCTAAAACTCATACGGCCAATAAATCTTGCCATCATCGTTTTGACGATGTACGGTGTACATTACTACATCACAACCGTCAATTATTATCAAAAAGTTGATGATCACCCTATTGATTTCTTTCTTTTAGTATTTTCTACAGTGCTCATTGCTGCTGGAGGAAACATCATCAATGATTATTTTGA
>CAISOQ010000492.1 GCA_903887095.1 uncultured Flavobacteriia bacterium | reverse complement strand
GTTCTTGATTATTTCAAATTGATCGTGGCTCCGATAGTATGAATGATTCCGAAAACACCAGCAAAACGTGATGTATATTCGATGCCAAGTGCACTTTTGTTTTTTCCAACAAGTGCATCTAAAGAAAATCCTGCAGTAGGACCAACCAAAGCATTTGACCTATTTTCAGCACTCAACAAACCTCTTTCATAAACGAAACCTCCTCTTAAATTAAAAGCGACTTTTTCACCTGTCATTCCATAGTCTAAACCTAAACGGAATTGATCATAAGAGAAAGAGTTTGCTGTAAAAGCAAGGCCTAAATTCAATTTATTATTCTCATTGAAAATAAAATCATAAGACCCACCAATTGATAAAAGCGAAGGCATTTCGAAGGTTGCAGAACGCTGTTCCAAAGAACCATTGAAAGAGGTAGAAATGTATGTTACTTGCTGTGCCAAACCATCTCCTTTGAAACGCATTACCGGTCCAACATTTTTCAAAGCTATACCAAACTTAATTTGATCTTGCTCACCAGTTACATATCGAATTCCTGCGTCGAGAGCAACACCATTTGCTTTCAAATTCGAAATGCTTTCAGAAATCACTTTAAAGTTAATCCCTCCATAAATTGAAGAAGAGAATGCTTTTGCATAACCTACATTAAACACATTTGAACGAGGTGAAAAGAAACCAATATTTCCTTCCGGATTCGCAACCGTTGTGATTTGGATATCCCCGTAATTCATCGACTGTACACTAACAGAAATAACAGCAGATTCAGATACTCTCTGAGCAATCCCTGCACTGTTAAATGCAATTCCTGCAGAACCCATCCAATTACTGTAATTAAATTTTATCTGAGTTTTATCCGCAAATGCTAAACCAGCTATGTTCACAAAAGAAGCTTCCAAACCATTCACAGAAGCGACACCTGCATCTCCCGCAGCTGAACTTCGTGCCCATGGATTCACTAACAACTGAGAAGCTCCTGCTGAACCAACACGGTCTTCATTTCCTGCATTGGCTAACAAACTACAAACTGTAGCTCCGGCCAACAAGACACTTTTTATATTCATGATCGAATTTTTCATTTCAAAAAGTTTTTTCGTCCTACTATTAAATACCTTGTAAGTCAACTTGTCTCATTCCACCAAAGAATTTGAGAATAACCTCTCCTACTTCAGGAACATCCACATGTATCAAGTAAACTCCACCTGCGACTGGAATACCTTTGAAGTTGTTCAAATCCCAATCAAGCGAAGTCACTGGACTATCTTTCTTGTATGTTCTAACCAATTTTCCATTTACAGTGTAAATTTTCACTGTACATCTTTCTGGTAGATTTGTGATTTTAACACGCGTATCCAATCGATTGCGCTCATACTCTGAGAATGCATAGTAAGGATTTGGTACAACATTGATTAATTTCAATGCTTCTGCCAATTGATCTTGACTACCAGTGACTGTAGCAATATCATCCATTGACCAACCATACATTGGTTTACCATTGTTATCACCTGTAGCACTAAAATCTTTATATTGCTTATTTACACGCAATTTAACTGTAACATCTGTAGCATTCACTTCTTGATCTTGTGCTAATAAAGGATAAGCTATCCAAGAAATACTACCGTAAAATTCTCTTTTCGCTGTTGTTGAATTACTAACAACTTGAAGTAATTTTTGGTAAGC
>CAISOQ010000491.1 GCA_903887095.1 uncultured Flavobacteriia bacterium | reverse complement strand
TGGCAAACGCTGCGTGATTGCAGGAGGTGGAGATTCTGCGCTCGATTGGTCGATCTTTTTAGCGGAGAAAAATATTGCAAAAGACGTTGCGCTTGTTCACCGAAGCAGCTCTTTCAGAGGTCACTTGGATTCTGTGCAAAAAGTAATTGACATGGCAGGAACCGGAAAAATTAAATTGATTACGGAAGCTGAAGTGACAGGAATTGGAGGAAACGGTAAAGTAGAAAATGTTGTGGTCACACATCAGAAAGATGGCGAAATCATTCAGGAAACAGATCATTTTATTCCACTTTTTGGATTAAAGCCAAGCTTAGGTCCAATAGCTGACTGGGGATTGGAAATTGACAAAAATGCCATAAAAGTTGACACTCTGGATTATTCCACGAACATTCCGGGCATTTACGCAATTGGCGATGTGAATACCTATGAAAACAAACTTAAATTGATTCTTTGTGGATTCCACGAGGGCACTTTGGCAGTTCAATCGGCTTTTGCTCGCATCTATCCGGATAAAAAGAACATATTGAAATACACAACCGTAAACGGAGTCCAAGGATTTTAAATTGTTGAATTCCATTAAAAAAATAGCATGAAATAGCCATGCAAATACTTCGCGCAAGCACAAATGAAAATGACATGGCGTATTCCATATGACCTTTAAAAGACAAATTATTTACATATGAAAACACTTACAGTACAAGAATTAAAAGCGATGATCGACAACAACGAAGATTTCCAGTTGATCGACGTGCGCGAACCGTATGAAGCAGAAATTTGTTCCATCAATGGCACATTGATTCCATTATCAGAAGTTCCAACGAGAACAGATGAAATCAGCAAAGACAAAAAAGTGGTTGTGCATTGTCGTTCAGGTGCTAGAAGTGGCAATACCATTCAATTCCTTGAGCAAAATTTCGGTTATTCAAACCTCTATAATCTAACAGGAGGAATTCTTGCCTGGGCGAATGAAATCGACCCGGAAATGGAAACCTACTAACAAATGAACAGAAAGAACATCAATGCGGTCGTCGTTCTAGGAATCATTTCCCTGGCGAGTATCCTTGTTGTTCAGATGGTATGGATGCGCAAAACCATTGCCATTCAACAGACGAACATTGCCATTCAAGAGAAGGAAGACAGTCTCAACTTGAAACAATTTTCAGAACAAGCACACATCGCTTTGAGAAATGTTCTGGAAGACATATCAACTCAAAATTCGGACAGTTCTGACCTTTATGGTGCGGTAAAACAGATTCGAACGAATTATTTTTCAGTTGACATCAACGAAGAATTACATCCGTTCTACCTGGAAACACTCTTGAAAAGAGAACTGTACGACCAAAATATTCACCAAGATTTTCAATACGGAATTTACGATTGTTTCAGTGACTCAATCGTTTTTGGGAACCTCATAAAATACACAAAAACAACCGGCTATGCACCGGTTTCGGACACTTTGGCTGGTATCACATCCGCTAAATTACCCTGGAAAACAGATGGACATTATTTCACGGTAATTTTCCCGAATGTACAGTCTAAATCAATTGACGAGCAAGAAGAAATCATTTCACCTTGGATCTATGTGACAATTATCGTCGTATTAGTAATGATCTTTTTTGGCTATACCTTAACCGTCATCCTGCGCCAAAAAAGACTTTCGGAAGTGAAAACCGATTTCATCAACAACATGACACATGAATTGAAAACGCCTATCTCAACAATCGGCTTGTCAAGTGAAATGTTGATGCGAACCGACTTCTCTGAAGATCCTGAAAAATTAAAGAAATACGCCAGCATCATTTACAAAGAAAACAAACGCTTGGAAAATCAGGTTGAAAGGGTGCTTAACGTTGCAAAACTTGACAAAGAAGAATTGGTCTTGAAAAAAGAACCAATGGACATTCATGAGTTACTGGAAGAGGCCAAAGAAAATTTCACTTTAAACCAGATTGCCAATGGAGGTGAAGTCCAATTGCATTTAGAGGCAGAACAATGCATAATTGAAGCGGACCCGGTGCACGTCACAAATGTCATCTATAATTTAATGGACAATGCCGTGAAATATTGCGACAAAACTCCACTTATTTCAATTAGCACAAAATCTGACAAAAAAGGCTTACGAATCGATTTCAGCGACAATGGAGTCGGGATAAAAAAGGAAGATCTTAAGATGATTTTTGACAAGTTTTACCGCGTACCTACTGGCAATTTGCACAATGTAAAAGGCTTTGGTCTGGGTTTATTTTATGTCAAATTGATTATTGACTCCCACAACGGTAAAATTGAAGTAAAAAGTAAACATGGAGAGGGCACTACCTTTTCGGTTTTCTTGCCTTTTAATTAGTCTTTTGTTTTTTCAAGCTGCACGCTCGGCTGTGGAAACAAACCATCTCGTGAAATCTTCTTGCCTTTTTTGTAAACCACAATTCGCTCACCCGCCAATTGATTTTCAATCCGACAGTCTAACAGAAAATATGTTTTAGCCTCGAACATAATAGTGTATGTTCCAGATAATTTATTCTTGCCAATCTGCAAAAAAATATTTTTATCAGTGATTTGAATTTGAATTGGTGTCAGATCCACATCGACAATTTCTTTTCCTGAATCAAGCTGATAGGCCGGAATAGCGCCTTCATAAGTACCCTGAAACTTCTTTTTCAATTCTATGGGCTGCTGCGCTGAGAGCAACACAGGAAGGATGAATAGTAATAGGAAGAGAAATCGACTCATGGTTAACAAATTTAATTTATTTATTTTATTAAATTTCAGAATGTAAAAGGGTTTCACTTTTGACTCAACGCTTGAAAAGATATGCATTCACTCGATCCATTTTCGGTTCTGTGCAAGCGTAAAAACGGTAAAACGCCATTCCTTTGCTCAATCCAAACACAGAACATTTGGTGCGATGGAAAAAGTAATCCAGAACGCCTTCAATATCCGCTGCTGTATTGACATGTTCGTAACGCATCAACACCTGATAATCCAATCCGTATTTCTTTTTGAATTCTGCTCCGGTGACCATTGTTCCCAGCTTCCAGAGAATGGTTCCTTCATTCGGAATTGCAACACGCATCTGCCCTCCTTTTTCCAGATGACGCGCAGCCATTGCTACCACATACGGAAGATCCATGATGTGCTCGAAGGTCGCGATTGAAGTGATACGGTCGTATTTTTTATCTAATGGAATTTCGGAAATGTCCGAATACACCTGAGCAATGCGCTCTAACAAAGTGGACCCATCAAAGAGTTCATTGAACGGTTCAACAATATCGTAGTGCATCCCTGCTGGTTCGTATTTCAATTGATTGAGGGTTCCTGCACCAATCTCAAGCGTATTGAGATGAGTAGAGGTTTCATTCAGGTCCGCCGCAACCTTTTTGTGCATCCATGCCTCCAACTTCTGGGAGAGGGATGTGGTTTTGTATTTACCCTCGCGATTACTCAGATAATGCTGATTGTAGATCTTCTGATAGGCCTCAGGAAGTTCGATGCGCTCTTTGGGAAATTTATCGAGAATACTCATTTAATGCTTGTTGTATCTACCGTTGACATGATTCCATTTAATACGAAACAGGTCCATAACCATTCCCAACCCATGGCGAACAACACTCACAGTGGAACCTTCCTGACAGCGCAGCACGACTGGCAAGCGCTTAATGTCATAATTCCGCTTCAGTGAAATATAAAGGAGCTCTACATCAAAAGCAAAACCGTTGATCCTGCCTACTGAAAAAAGATCCCTGGCAACTTCTCCCCGAAATCCTTTCATTCCGCACTGGGTGTCAAAATGCCCACCGGCCACAAAGCGACCAACAATGAATGAGAAAATATTACTGCCGAACTTACGTAAACCCGAAACCTCTGCAAAATAGCTTGATCCAGGTAAGGTACGGTCACCTATGACCACGTCAAATTCTTTAAAATCAAGATAATATAAGAATCGCTCAAATGCGTCTTTTTCAAACGGAATGTCAACGTCTGTGAAAATGCAGAAGTCACCGGAAGCATGTTGCATCCCATAGCGCACGGCACCACCTTTTCCAAGATTTATGGTATAGGATAAATAAGTGCAAGAATTTGATTTTGCAACTTGTTCGGTAGCGCCATCATCTGCAGAACCATCGTCCACTATCAATACCTCAGCGTCTAGATTTTTTTCTTTGATAAAGCTCATCAAATAGGGTAAGTTATTCCTTAAAGCAGAGGAAGATCTATAAGCTGGAATAATAATACTGACATTCGGCATTTACTGGACTTAGCGGCATAAAAATAGGACATTATCTCCATATTGCAGAGAAATCAATCGCATGTATTAATTTTGAACGATGTTGAAGAAATCCTATTTCCCCTATGTTGTATTACTTATTGTGGTTCTTATTTCATTTTTTCAAGTTGCCTTCAACCTTCAACCCCTGAAATTTGATACCATTGATTGCTTTTTTCCTTGGCGATTTTATATAGGTGAATGTCTTCAAAATGGTCAACTTCCATATTGGAATCCCTACCAAGATCTTGGTTATCCCATTCACGCTGACCCGTCAAGTGGCGCTTGGTACCCTTTAGTCTGGCTCATTGGTTCAACCTTTGGGTATTCAATCTATTCCATCAGTTTTGAATTTTTACTTCATATTTATCTTGCTGGAGTCGGGATGTTTTTATTGGCCAGAACGTTGAAATTTGAAACAAAATTTGCTCTGATGGCCGGTATTGCATACATGCTGTCTGGTTTTTTTGTTGGCAATGCGCAGCATCTTTCTTACATCATCAGTGGTTGTTGGCTTCCATTTATCATACAACAGTATCTGCTGCTTATTGAAGAAAAAAAAGCCATCCATGCCTTGCAAGCCGGACTATTTATGTTCCTGTCCATTACGGGTGGCTATCCAGCCGTCACCATTATTCTTACTTATCTATTATTGACGTTCTACCTTATTCATGTCATTTCTTTAATTCGATCAAAATCGTACAAATCAATTTTAGAATTTACCATCCAAAACGGCTTGTTTTTGGCAACAACCATCTTGTGTTCTGCGGTCATGTTGGTCTCAGTGGCGCAAGTAAGCCCCTACCTTTCACGACTTGGAAATTTCAATGTGGAACAAGCCTTGTTTTCACCCTTTAGTCCGCAATCATTTATCTCATTCCTTGCGCCACTCACCACCACTGTGAAATCGACTTATTGGGACGCAGATCTTTCCATGCGCAACGGTTATTTTGGACTCATCGTTTTAATGTTTTTTCTACTTGGAATTTTCATTCAAAAACCGAAACCATTGCGGATTATATTTTGGTTCGGAATTTTCTCGTTAACCGCTTCTGTTGGTAATTATTTGCCAGTGCGATCCTTACTTTTTAATCATGTTCCACTTATGAATGTCTTCCGCTTTCCAAGTGTTTTTCGTTTGTTTTTCATACTGGCAGCAATACTTACCGGAATCTATTCGCTTCATCAATATTTAACGAAAACTGAACGTAAAAACTGGCATTTTTACCTGCTCATAGCTGTTTCTTTCGCTACTTTTTTAATACTGCTTTTTGTTGCGCGTTCACATGGTTATCTTGGACTTCAAACCTATTACAAGAACAACTTATTTAAGGAAGCAATTTCTTCAACATTTTGGCAAAATCTAGCAGTGAATAGTTTGTTTCAACTGTCCTTGTTAGTGCTTTTAGTACTCACTTTCTGGAGGATAAAAAACACGGCCAAATTCATTGCTACAGTAATTTTTCTCTTGATAATGGATTTGGTTGCATCAGTTCAATTAGTGGCTCCTTACACCGTCTTTTATGAACATGTGACAGCAAAAGAAGCACAAACAAACGTTGCTCGTTATCCACATGGATTTCCGAAACAAAAAGCAATCACAATCGATTCGGCGGCCCACCTTCCGGGCATTGGTCAACCATTTTGGCAGAACCAACAAATTTTCCAAAAACAAATCAGCGCAGAAGGATTCAATTCCTTTTCTTTTACAAGTTATGAATTACTAGAAAGTGACTACCCTTTGCTGTTTAAATCGGTGAAAGCTTCCAATTTGTTGACCTTGTCAGATCTTGAATCTTTGCGAAATGGGTCGATTTTTGTTGATTTTGGGAGTGATCATCTCCCTAAAAAATACAAAGTGGTTAGCGGAGACACGGCCATTTTAAAAGATTATGATGCGGCAAGTTTTCATATTGAAACAAAAGTTAAAAACCCCTGTCTTTTGATACTCTACCAAAAAGAATACACGGGTTGGGAAGCGACAATAAATGGCAAAGAAACACCCATTTTCAAAAGCAATCTAAACTTCATGACCGTTGAATTGCCTGCGGGAAAAAGCAAAGTTGTTTTCAATTATAGAAATCCACTTTTAAAGGTGGCCTTTTACGTCAGTTTACTTTCCATTTTTGGAGCGCTGATATTCATCCTTTGGAAGAGCATCAAATCAATCCGATTGAAGCACTAATCGTTGATAATTCGCCTGTTTTCTTGATAACTTCCAAAGTGAGTCTATGACTCTTTTAATTAAATTCGAGGTCACAAACTACACATCTAAAAATGAAGCAATACCACGATCTTTTGCAACACATTCTCGACCACGGAACGAAGAAAGAAGACCGAACGGGAACAGGAACCATTTCAGTTTTTGGCTACCAAATGCGCTTTGATCTTTCAAAAGGTTTCCCAGTTGTGACAACAAAAAAAGTACACCTAAGATCCATCATTATTGAATTACTATGGTTCTTGCAGGGGAATACAAACATCAAGTACCTGAAAGATAACAATGTTTCCATTTGGGACGAATGGGCAGATGAAAATGGTAACCTAGGACCAGTTTATGGTCACCAATGGAGAAGTTGGCCGGATGGTCATGGTGGCACGATCGATCAGATTACCAAACTTGTTCATTCTTTGAAGCACAATCCAGATTCTCGTCGACACATTGTTTCCGCATGGAACGTAGCAGATGTCGACAACATGGCTTTACCACCGTGTCACACGCTTTTTCAGTTTTATGTAGCAGATGGTAAATTGAGCTGTCAGTTATACCAACGAAGTGCTGATACATTTTTGGGTGTGCCGTTTAACATTGCATCATACGCTTTGCTCACAATGATGTTAGCGCAAGTGTGCGACCTGGAAGTTGGCGATTTTGTTCATACCTTCGGTGATGCCCACATTTACAGTAACCATTTAGAACAAGTAGAACTGCAACTTTCAAGAGACTGCAGAGCCTTGCCAACAATGAAAATCAATCCAAATGTGAAAGACATTTTTAGTTTCAACTACGAGGACTTTGAGTTGATTGGCTACGACCCACATCCGCATATCAAAGGGGCAGTGGCGGTGTAGAGCAAGGATCAAAGAGCAAGGAGCAAAGAGCAAGGAATAAAGATCGAAGAATAAATATACGTTATGGGTGTAAAATTGATTGTTGCAATGGACAAAGAACGTGGGATTGGAAAGAACAACGATCTCATGTGGCATTTACCTGCGGACATGAAATTCTTCAAAGAAACAACCTCTGGACACATCGTGTTAATGGGTCGTAAAAACTGGGATTCAATTCCGGATAGGTTTCGTCCACTTCCGGGAAGAGAAAATGCCGTGCTTACCCGAAATGAAAGTTTCACGGCAGAAGGAGCGAAGGTTTTTAACTCGATTGAATCGTGTTTAGAGCATTACAAAAACGATGAGCGCACCTTTTTTGTAATCGGAGGTGGTGAAATCTACAGCATGGCATTGGATCTGAATTGTGTCGACGAGATGTACATCACACATGTGGACGCAGAATACGGTGCCGATACCTTTTTTCCTAAGTTCAATGAAGATAATTGGACCATTCGAGAGATAATGAGTTGGCCAAAGGATGAAAAGAACGAAGCTGCGTTTGTCGTTAAACACTATTTTAAAAAGTAACTACAAAGTCACAATTTTAGGATAACTGATTGTGTTTTAAAACCCGAAAAGATTCTAATAAATTGAATAAATAGAATGACTGAAAACCAACTTTCTAAAATTGTTTTTGACCTTGGAATGAAAGTACATAAGTCATTAGGACCGGGGCTTCTTGAAAGTTCTTATGAAGAATGTTTGTATTATGAGCTTTGCAAAACAGATCTAAAGGTTGAACGACAAAAATTATTGCCAATTATATATGAAGGTCTTCGAATGGAAACAAGTTACAGGATTGACTTAATGATAGAAAACAAACTAATAGTTGAGCTAAAAGCGGTTGAGAATTTAACAGATCTTCATCTCGCACAATTGTTAACTTATTTAAGGCTTTCAAATAGCAAATTAGGAATGATTATGAACTTTAATGTACCATTGTTTAAGAATGGAGTAAAACGAGTAATTAATGGTCAATTAGATAAATAATAATTTTAAAAGGATAAGACTTTTTAGTAAAAAATGTGACTATTAAGATTAACTTATTGACTTTGACATAAATTTAGACAACTTGAGTACCAATTGAATAAACATTTTTAACACAAAGACACAACTTAAATGGACAATCACTCCCTTTTTAAGTCACTAAGAGATCTTTTGATAATTTCAAAATTCTTCTTAAATAACCCAAAAAGCCATGGGCTTTTTCTGAATTTGTGCCTTAAAACAGGATGGAAATCAAAACTAACTTTGTGCCCTTGTGGTAATTTTAGACAACTTGAGTACCAATTGAATAAACATTTTTAACACAAAGACACAACTTAAATGGACAATCACTCCCTTTTTAAGTCACTAAGAGATCTTTTGATAAT
>CAISOQ010000490.1 GCA_903887095.1 uncultured Flavobacteriia bacterium | reverse complement strand
CCATAGAGAACATAGGTCAAAAAGAAAATCCAAATTGAAATTTCTTTAAAAAGCAAACAATAACACAAGGCGCTTCCTCCTAAAAAGAATAGAAGTTTAAAAACGATATACAACCACCATCTAGGACGTTCCGCCCTAATTACTCCTTCTACTTTTCTTGTCAATTGATCCAACCATTGTTGATCAGCTTGATTATGTATGTGTCTAACTCTCAAACTGCTGTATGGGCATATGTTCGAAATGACCTCTTTTATAAAGAAATCTGAAATGAGCTTTCAATGAATTCCAATAACCCGTTTCCATGTAGACTATGCCATTTTTCTCGGCCACTTCTCTGAAGATTGGTAGGATTTCCAAATAATGAACATGACAAACATTCGGTAGCAAATGATGTAAAGCATGCGCATTAAAGCCGCCTAATGTCCAATTAAAAAATACACTGTCTGAATTGTAATCCACAGAAGTTTTCATTTGTAATGTTGGCCAGCTCATGCCGATTTCACGATTTTCACCTACTTCTGGATGCTCAACAAAATCAGATAAATGAGAGACTCCAAGCACTGCAACAAAAACAATCGACACCAAGAAATGATTTAGTATAAATGCTAATAAGATATGTTTCCATCCAAAATCGTGCAGGTAGATTGGTACTACAAGCATGAAACCAATATAAACCAACTTAAAAAAGACAAGTTTCACTATTTCAAATGGGGGAATTTTAATTTTAATTGTTCGGCTAGAGACATTAATAATCATCAACGATTCTCTGAACAGAAACCAGTTCAAAGAGTAGAGTAAGTAAAGTAACGGTGCATAAAGATATTGGTAACGGTGAAACCATTTTAACTTTTGTGTTTCCGTCATACGAAACAATGGGTTGTGCAAGACATCTATATCACTTCCTTCAACATTTGTGTATAAATGATGTGATTCATTGTGATTTTTACCCCAAACGTAGGCGTTATTTCCTTGTAGATTGAAACTCATTGAAAACAATACCTTGTTCCAAAATTTACTTTTTACTGCCACTCCATGCGCTGCATCATGCGATACGTTAAACGCTGTCATTAAGACAAATAAACCCATTAACAGATAGCAAACATAAAACATCACTAATGAGGTGCTATTGATCATTAGGAAGTAAAACAAAAAGTCGAGCGAAAAATACATGATGATTTTAAAATACATCTTTCCATTTCCGGTGCGTTCTCTTCCGTTTACTTTGAAATACTCGTCAATTCTTTCGTTGAGTTCCTTGTAAAATGTCAAACCCTGGTCTTTGGAAAATTTGAGTCGATTCATTCTGATTTTTTTTTTATAAACAGATAAAATTACTGAAAACATAAAACATAAAGCTTAAAATAAAAAAACCGACTTGTTACAGTCGGTTTCTTGTTTTAGTTCAGAATCAGAAGAACCTTGTCCTTCTTCGTTTTTTTAACCTCTACCGAGCGACTGTAATTCAGAAGCATTTTTAAGGTTTTGGCACTTGGTCCGATTTTCAACTCCTCGGACGGAGCAATGATTTCAGTGTATTTTTTCAACATAGGCAAAGATCGTTTGAGTAAAAAACGAACTTCATTTGAATTTATTTTATTGAATGATAAAATTAATAGGAACCTAACCATCTCCTCATGAACCACTCTAAAGTGAGTAGGAATAACAAAAGGAAAAACAGAAATTTGTAGTCTACCAATTCATTGAATACCGTCTCCTCATAAGAAACACTCGCAATATCATCACGTGATTTTATGTTTTCAATGACTTTTTGATAATTGCTGAGAAAATCAAATTCACCTTTTGTTTTTGAAGCCAATTGCTTCATAATTTGCTGATTTGAATAGGTGTCAACGCTTTCTAATTCAATATCTTCAACTACAAATACGCCATTTTTCTTGTATGTTTTACCACCATAACTTGCTGAAGCCTGCCAATTGTATTTACCAGGATTTAGTTGTCCCAATGCCAGTTTATACATGTCACCACTTTTCGCGAATTCCCGTTTAAATGTTTTACCGCTTTCATTCGTGACAATCATCGAAATAACAGGCTTCGTGATCTTCTCCATCGATTCATTATAAAAAGTGGCATTCACAACTACCTCTTCATCTTTTGTGAAACGCTTCGGTAAATTCACATGCAGCGCAGATGTATTTTGTTTCACTAGAAGATACTGTGTGATTTTCTGCATTAATTCGTTGAAATTATCGAATGAACCATTCCTGACATAGTCATTCACACGCCACTTCCATATCCCTTCCCCATAGATCACGCCATATTTGGAATTGTCTCGTTTATTAAAATAAAGAAGTGGATCTTTCTTTAAAATAGGTCCAACTTTTTGAAAAACAGCTATTTCTGCACCGCCTGAAAGTTTAACCTCACCAAATTTTGTTTTTAATGGCGGAAAAAACCCAATCGCTTTTTTCAATTCGTCACCTACTTCAAATTGCTGAAACGATTCATTCCAACCACCTTGGGTTTCATCAAATTGATTAGAACCTGTAACAGTTGTACCAACATTCAATTTACTAACTACAGAAGATGACGTATTCGGTCCAATACAATAAAGAATAGGAATCTTTTTTTCTAAGAAAAGTGCGTTTATTGCTGGATCAAATCCAACTCCAGGTTCATGCCAAACAACCATGTCTACCTTTTTCAAATCACGGTTCCATTCCTTTAATAATTCAGACTTCACTTCGAGATTTTCATCTTGTTCGATAGTTTGTTTGAGCGCTGCAATGTCGGGATGTGGCGCACCAGATACTACCAACACCTTGCTTCGTGAGTCAATTACTTCAATGTAAAAAATGCGTGAATTGTTTTTGTAATTGTATTCGTTCGATTCTTTAGCTATACTGACTGTATACGTTTGAAAACCAACGCGGTCAGCATCAAGCAGGAACGTGACATGCTCAAAATCATGTTTCCCATCTTTATAGCTAATCGTTTGTGATTGAAGTACTTTACCATCCCTTGAAATGGAAACAGTTGTCGTTCCTTTGCCCATTTTCACTGCTTCCACATCCACTTCGATCGGAAATTTATTCTTGAGAAAGGTCACATCATTAGCAGCAACATTTTTAATGTAATGGTCTCTTTTTGGAATTGTATCTCCAACTGCCAAAGCGTAAACCGGCGTAAAATTGATTTTTTCAGCTTCATAAACAGGGTTAGTACCTGTGTTGAAATTTCCATCAGACACAAAAATTACTGCACCAACATTTCGATTGAAAAAATCTGTATTAATCTTCTCAAAACCTTTTGATAAATCAGAAGTGGCATCTTTAAATTGTGAAATAACTTCATATTTCACATCAGATCCTACGGTCATATTCACCAACTCATAATCTTCTGACAATTGCTCCGATAATGCAGACTGAAGACCCTTGACTTGACCCATTAAACCGGCACTATCCTTGTAATTTTTCATGGAAGAGGACTTATCCGCAAGCAAGATAATGACAGGTTTTTCAACTCGATAGTCTATCTTTTGTAAAATCAATCCGAAAAGCAACAGTCCCACAAAAAACAAGGTGAACACCCGCAAACCTTTCAATAACCATTTTACTTTGACATTCAATCCACTAAACCATTGATTGTTCTTGTAAAAAAAGTGCACAATTACGATGCAGATCACAAGCCAAGGCAATAGCCACAAAAGAGATATGTCCGAAGATATTTTCAAAACTGATTCCCGAAATTAAGAAAGAATCGCCGAATGCAGCCTATTCTTTGTAATTCTTCATTTTATAGGAGATTCCCAAACCGATAACTGACTTCAGTTGAGTCCTCGGTCCTACATTACCATTCACATCACGAATACTTGCGTCATCGTCATAAATTAACATACATTGCAATGAAGCCGAAAACCACGCGTTGACTTTGAAATTGAACAGAGCTTCGGCATTCACATCGATATTTTGTGGATCATCCAGATAATTGGAAAAGAATTCAATTTTAGATTTTAACTCTATATTCTTCGCAAGTGTTTTTATGTATTTCACTTTTACATACGCTCCAAATTCACTTCTCAACCTTTTTCCGTGCGTTAATAGATTTCCAAAATCATCGAAAGAAGCTTTTTGAACCCCGAATGCCCCAGAATCAGCAAGAACTTGATTGTTTACAACCGTTAATTTCATTGCGAAAGGCGATGTAAAGACTGAAAAATTATCACTTTTTATATAATCGATGCCCAAAGCAGCATTAACGTAACCAGGTGCCATAAATGCTGAAACACGCACTGAATCATTCGGATAACTATATCCATCCAACATTTGTGTTTTTAATCCTGCAATCACTGAAACATAGATATCCTTCCTTAGTTTATGTCCCAAATTCGATGAAAGATCGAAACGATCATCTGTTTTTTGAAGCCCTTCTGTAGCTTCCTTTTCAATGTATTGCAAACCACCAAGCGCTATACTTAAATCACTCGACCACTTCATATTGGCTTTTTTGTAATAGGCATTCGCTGTAATATTTCCGAGTATAGAAACATTGTTTCGTCCACCAGAACTCCAATTCACAAATGATGATTGAGTTCCATTCAAGGTATATACAGCCTTAAGTTTCCATAGTTTTCCAGGTAACGTATCCACTTTTAAAGTGTCTTGAGAAAAACAAAAACTTGATAAAAATATAATTACTACTAAGAGATTGATTGTGGTTTTCATGAATTCAGATTGAGAGGGAATAAATTTAGGACAAAAATAACAAAGACCCCTGTGAGAAATAGTGGTTAGAATTTGATTTTTGTTAAATTCGCTCACACAAATTTTATTACACATGTCAAAAGTAGTTTACATCGTTTCAGCAGCCAGAACTCCAATTGGAGCAATGATGGGAAGTTTAGCATCTGTTTCTGCTACAGATCTTGGTGCCACTGCCATAAAGGGTGCTTTGGATAAAGGAAACATCAAAGCAGAATGGATCGATGAAGTTTTCATGGGTAACGTGCTACAAGCCGGTGTTGGTCAGGCTCCTGCGCGTCAAGCAGCACTCGTTGCAGGACTAGGACAAAACGTACCTTGCACAACCGTTAATAAAGTATGTGCATCGGGTATGAAGTCGATCATGCTTGGTGCTCAAACAATCCTTGCAGGAGACAATCATATTGTTGTTGTTGGAGGAATGGAAAGCATGTCACAAGTTCCGCATTACCTAGATGGTAGAAACGGTACAAAATTCGGAAACATCACTATGTTGGATGGCATTACGAAAGATGGACTTTTGGATGTTTACAGTAAAACGCCAATGGGAACTTGTGCTGAATTGTGTGCGAAAGAGTACAATATTACTCGCGAGGATCAAGATAATTTTGCAGTTGATTCTTATAAAAAGGCAACTGAGGCATGGAAGTCAGGAAAATACAGCAATGAAGTTGTTCCTGTATCTGTCCCGCAACGTAAGGGCGATCCAATCCTTGTGAGTGAAGACGAAGAATACAAAAATGTTCAGTTGGATAAAATTCCTACACTTCGTCCGGCATTTGACAAAGAAGGAACAATTACGGCAGCAAATGCTTCAAAATTAAACGATGGTGCATCGGCATTAATTCTTGCTTCTGAAGAGGCAGTTGAGAAATATGGTTTGAAACCAATCGCCAAAATAGTAAGCTATGCTGACGCTGCACAAGCACCGGAGTGGTTTACAACAGCCCCATCCATAGCAGTACCTATTGCATTAGACAAAGCTGGTTTAAAAACTGCTGATGTTGATTTTTGGGAATTGAACGAGGCATTTTCAGTTGTTGGACTTGCGAACACTAAAATTTTAGGTTTGGACCCATCTAAAGTAGATGTTAATGGCGGTGCTGTAGCTCTCGGTCACCCACTTGGAAATTCAGGTTCACGCATTATTGTTACGTTGATCAATGTGTTGAAACAAAACAATGCGAAGATTGGTGGTGCCGGAATCTGTAATGGTGGTGGTGGTGCTTCAGCAATGATTATTGAGAATATTCAATAATTTCACATACATAATTAATACTAAGAGTCTCTAGGGACTCTTTTTTATTATTGAGATTTTCCTACAAGATCAAAATAAATCTGCTCATACATTGGAAGGATCTTTACGAGGTCAAAATCATGTGCCCTCAATAGCGCATTCTTTTTAAATGCTGTAAGTCTTTCTTCATTCAAAAGCAATTTCAAGGCATTTGCAGCCATATCTTCAACGTCACCTACATCTGATAGAAAACCAGTCACACCGTCTATATTTACTTCCGGGATACCTCCTGTATTGGATGAAATTACTGGGACCCCAACCGCCATTGCCTCTAAAGCTGCTAAACCAAAGCTTTCTGTTTCAGATGGTAAAAGAAACAAGTCGGAAATTTCCAATACATGCGCTGTGTCTCGAATTTTTCCGAGAAAAATGACATTTGCTCCAAGACCTAATTCACGAACAAGCCTTTCTAAACTGTGTCTTTCTGGACCATCCCCTGCAAGGATTAATTTTGAACTCACTTGTTTGTTTACAATAGAAAACACATGTAGCACATCCTCAACACGCTTCACTTTTCTAAAATTCGATACATGGCAAAGAATCTTCTCCCCATCGCATGCATATTTCCTCCTGACTTCTGCTGATGCACTACTTGGCTCAATGTTAGGAGCAATAAAATTTGGTATTACATGAATTGGTCTTTGCGTTTGAAACAACTTGTAAGTATCGCTTTTCAAGCTCTCAGAAACAGCCGTAACAGCATCGGATTGATTGATACAAAATGAAATTACCGGCTCAAAAGAAGGGTCCTTTCCAACTAGCGTAATATCTGTACCATGCAGTGTTGTAATAAATGGAATATGAATTCCTTGGGATTTTAAAATTTGTTTCGCCATGAATGCAGCAGATGCATGCGGAATTGCATAATGCACATGCAGAATATCCAATCCTTCGTATTTCACTACATCAACCATTTTACTAGTCAATTCTGTTTCATATGGCTGGTATTCAAAAAGTGGATAATCGCTTACTGCTACTTCGTGGTAAAAAATATTTTCACGAAAGCTTCCGAGTCGAACAGGCTGTGAATAGGTGATAAAATGGATCTGATGTCCTTTAGCAGCTAAAGCTTTCCCTAATTCTGTTCCTACAACTCCACTACCTCCAAATGTCGGATAAAGGACGATTCCAATTTTCATTTCATGAACTTTTCTAAGGTTAAATTTAGTTATTTCTGCGCCTTGGAATACTTTAAAAGCAAGCTTTGTGATATACGGACTGATAACCAAGCGAATGGCACGGATGCTAAAATATCAATCGAATAATGCACGCGTTGGACTAACAGACTAAGCGCCAATAAAAAAGCTATCGCAATAAATGGCCATTTTATTTTTGAAAGAATTGCCAGTGCGCTCACTAAAGCAACATGCCCACTAAAAAACAGATCATTGACAATCTTAGAAGGATAAACAATGTCATTCAAAAATGGATCCTGCAAAAAGATCAGGTCGGGATGCACCTTCAAAGGAAGAATGAGCATGCTTGGAATTCGAAAGAGCAAAATAAACGAATAACTAATTACTGCCCTTGAAAAAAAATAATGTTCCTGACGATTTAAAATTGCATAGAGAATGATTGCCCCGTAGGTCAAAGTAAAAATCCATATTGACAAGTCTTTTAAAGGCAAAATACCGTAAACTGGGTCGTCAAAAACAAATCCATGGCTAGTTGCTCGTGATTCATTCCATGCTAAAAATTGCGTAAAAATAACTGCGCACAGAATAACAAAAATCAGTGAACTTAAAACTGTCTTTGCGTTGAATCTGCTCATTTGGCTGACTTCACTGCTTCGTAGATAACACGTTGAATTTCAGTTCTAATATTCATATCACGTATTTTCCAGTTTCCTTGATCAGGACAAACACGATTGGACAAGAAAACATAATTGATTCCATATTGTGGATCAGCCCAAACCAAGGTTCCTGTAAAACCACTATGACCAAAACTCATTTGAGAAGCAGCCTCACAACATGGTCCACCTCCACTCGCTGATGGACGGTCGAATCCGGCTCCCCTGCGATTACCAGGGCACTGTGATTTTGTAAATTCTTCAACAACATTCGAAGCAATAAATTGATGACTACCATAATTTCCTTTGTTGAGAAATAACTGCATCAAAGAAGCCAAGTCAGTGGCATTGGAAAAAAGGCCTGCATGTCCACCTACTCCACCAAGCATTGCTGCGCCGGGATCATGCACATATCCATGTACCAATTGCTTCCTGAAAGCTTGATCATTCTCAGTAGGAATTATTTGGCTGATTGGAAAATACTTCAAAGGTTGATAGCGCAAATAACGCAAGCCCATCGGAATATATAATTCATCTGTCAAGAATTGCTGGAATTCAACTTTTGTTTCTTTTTCAATAATCTTTTTAATAAAATAATAACCTAAATCAGAATACTCATATTTCTTCTGTCCCAATGGTGTGGAAATAATCTGTTTGTAGAGAGTATCCGTATAGGTGTTTTTGATAAATAAGTTATTGGCTACTTGCTTTTCAAATCCGGCTTTATTTATTGATGAATAAATTGATGGATCCAATTCGCCGTTCTTCAATGTTCGTTTGTAAAAAGGAATCCAAGGAGTTAACCCTGCCTGATGCGCCATCATTTCGCGAATTACTATGTTTCCATATTCACCATCACCTGTAATCTCAGGAATATAATCCGACAACTTTTTGCTCAAACTAAATCGACCTTCAGATTGCAATTTCATAACTCCTGCTGTTGATCCAGCAATTTTAGAAACAGATGCGATGTCATACACATCATTTATACCGACACTGTCAACGCCTTCATATGTTTGTTTACCAAAAGCTTTGCGATAAATAATTTTACCCTTCACAGCAACAACAATTTGACAACCTGGAAATGCCCCTTTGGCTATCGCATTATTTGCAATTGCGTCAATTTCTTCTAACTTCTCCTTTTTAATTCCAAGTTCTTCAGGTTGTGAAAATTTCAAACGTCCGCCCCATGCTACACTTAAACCAAATCCTTTTTTGAAGTTTTCACTCACTGTGACAGGTAACTTCCCATTTGCCTCCATCGCACCAAAAATAAACTGGGCAGCACTTTTTTGAGAGTAACTGTTGTTTTCATAGGCGACAACCACCGATTGAAATCCAGATAAATTCACCTTGTCATTCAAGAACAAAGGGTTTCCAAAAAGCACCAAAATATTTTGTTGAGCCTTTGGCAATTTGTATACGCTTTCTGACGCTTCTGGACCAAAACCAAAGTTATTTTTAGGTCTGACCGTATTGGCATGAAGAGAATAAATTATGATATCTGAAGATTTAACTTTCTCAGGTAAATCCTCCACCGCCTCTTTTAAAGTGAAATAATGGTAAGAGTCGACATCTGCAAACAGGTCCATTGCGTCGCGGAAAAATGAGGTATGCATTCCAATGGAGACACGCACAATTTTCTTGTTCAAACGGCCAATTGGAAGAACATTTTCCTGATTTTTAAGGACTGTCAGTGCCTTGTCGAATACTGATTGTTTTATGGCAGTTATTTCATCTTTTGAATATTTCACCACATCCAATTTAGGGGCGACTACATGCAGATATTTGTATTTGAGCAGCTTCAAGCAGCGTTCATCAATCTCTGTTTTTGTAATCTCGCCCTGATTTACTTTTTCTTTGATTGCCTTGATGGCATCCTTTACACTTTCTGGACATAGCAAAATATCGCATCCCGCTTCAAAAGCTTTCACAACAACATCCGACTTGCCATATTTATCAGCAACCGCTTTCATGTTCAAGGCATCACTAATAATCAAACCTTTGAATTGTAATTTTTCTTTCAAATTCTCTTGAATGACTATTCTAGAAAGTGATGTTGGCAAACCACTTTTATCAAGTGCGGGGACATTCAAATGTGCTATCATAACAGACGACGCACCTGCAGCGATTCCTTCTTTAAATGGTTTTAGATCAACCATTTCCAAAGTATTCAATGACCTGCTTATTGTTGGTAGCTCGAAATGCGAGTCTTTATCCGTATTTCCATGTCCAGGAAAATGCTTCAAACAGGCCATGACACCATTCTCTTCGAAACCTTGTACAAACGATTTAACATGAGATGCTACCTTTCCCGGATCCTCGCCAAATGAACGAAAACCAATCACAGGGTTATTTGGATCGCTGTTTACATCTGCATCGGGTGAGAAATTCATATGAATGCCCAATTCCCTGCATTCTTGGGCCATTGCTATTGCTACTTTCTTCGAAGATTCGAGATCATCTGCAGCACCAAGTGTATAGGCATAAGGAAATCTTTCTCCGTCAAATAGTCGCATGTGCGAACCCCACTCGGCATCCATTGCTATAAATAACGGCACAGAGGAAGTTTGTTGGAATCGTTTAACTGCAGCTGAAAAGTTCGACTTCTCTCCTTGAAAAAAAATGACTCCCCCAACCTTTTCATCTCGAATGATTGATTCAACTTCTTTCAAGTGCTTTTCTCCTTGGTTAGAATACGCAGAGACCATAAAAAATTGCGCAATCTTCTCTTCTAATGTGAGTGCAGAAAGCTTTTCTTTTGCCCAATTAACTGCTTCCACATCCCTATTCGATGATTTTACGGACGTTTTTTTTGAAGCTGACGCAGAGCCCAGCAGAAAAAGGGCTAGAAAAACAAACGGCACAGCGAAAAATGCTGTTTTGATCGAAAATATTCTCATACTACGAATTTACGAAATGAGATGCCTACACTTTCGTGTCAACTGTTAATAGTTTTTAAAAGCCATCTGTGTAAATGACCTTTTGTCAGTATTTCAGATGTGGAATAATTATTGAAAACTCGCCAAAAAGGGCACCCGAATTATCTTAATTTTGTTAAACAAAAAAGAACGTATTAAAACATGAATGGCATCATCAAACTTCTTCCCGATCACATTGCAAATCAAATTGCTGCCGGTGAAGTAATCCAACGCCCAGCATCTGTGGTGAAGGAAATGATGGAAAATGCCATTGATGCAGGAGCGGACAAAATACAGGTCTACATCAAGGATGCTGGTAAAACGCTCATTCAAATTGTCGACAATGGTTTTGGAATGACGCCAGAAGATGCTGTTTTCTGTTTTGAACGGCACGCAACAAGTAAAGTCTCAAAGGCAGACGACCTTTTTGACTTAAAGACAAAAGGTTTCCGAGGTGAAGCACTTGCTTCCGTAGCTGCCATCGCACATGTTTCGTTAAAAACAAAAAAAGAGTCAGATAAAACTGGCTATAATGTTGTAATAGAAGGAAGTAAGATTATTAGAAAAGAAGAATTTGTATGCAGTGTTGGAACATCTTTCGAAGTGAAGAACCTCTTTTACAATGTTCCGGCGCGAAGAAACTTTCTTAAATCAGACAATGTAGAATTCAATCATATTCTCGATGAATTTGAACGAATTGCCTTCGCACATCCAGAACTATCGTTTCTTTTGAAACATAACGACCAAGAGATTTATAACTTACATGCTGGTGTACTTCGCAAACGCATTGTTGATGTCTTGGGAAAAAGCTCAAATGACAAATTGGTTCCGCTTGATGAAACAACAGATATCGTCCAATTAATCGGATACATTGGTAAACCAGAATTCTCAAAAAAGACGCGTGGGGAACAGTTTTTCTTCGTAAATGACCGTTTTTTCAAAGACGCCTACTTTAACAATGCTGTAAACAAAGCCTTTGAGGGCATGATTCCTTCAAAGACTTTTCCATCCTATTTTATTTATTTAAAAGTTGATCCTTCCAAGATTGATGTGAACGTTCATCCGACGAAAACTGAGATAAAGTTTGAAGAAGACAGGTTTATCTATTCGATTCTTCTGAGCAGTATTCGTCAAGCACTCGGAAAATACAATATCTCCCCAACGTTGGATTTCGACAGAGAAACAAGTTTCGATCTCCCTGCATCCATGAAGAATCAACCTGCTGTTGAACCGGTTGTTGCTTTTAACCCGGAATACAACCCTTTTCAAACGACGAGCAGAACAACAAGCAATGCTGTTAATACATCTCAGACTTTCACAAAGGCAATCCGTGCAGAAGGATTTGGAAGCAATGAAGTTCAACCAGAAGATTGGCAACAATTTTACAAAATTGAAGAAGAAACGGTTGAGGAAATACAACAATTAGAACTTGACGATGAAAGTAGTTTCAAAGGAAACTTTTTGGTAAAGGGAAAATTGCTTTTAACAAATTGCAAGTCAGGACTTTTAGTCATTCATTCTGAACGCGCACAAGAACGTATTATTTACGATGAAATGATGACGCAGTTTATTTCAAAGCCGATTTCTGCCCAAAAACTACTATTCCCATTCACAAGAGATTGTTCTGCTTCAGAAATCAGAGAATGGAAAAGCAATGTTCAGCTTCTTGAGCGATTAGGATTTGAAAGTACCTTCAATGACAATCAGCTTGAGATTCATTCTGTTCCGGGAATTGTTCAAGAAGACGCCATCCATGATTGTCTAAACATGCTATTAGAAAACATTTCATTCAAGGAAATTGACAAAGGAGAGATCGCACATGAATTAATTCGATCAGTAGCAGTTGCAACATCAAGAAGTAAAAAGATAGTGAACGACAAGCTGATAGTTGAAAACCTAATCGATCAGCTTTTTGGTTGCACTGAGCACACCTACTCACCTTCAGGAAAACGAATTATCAACACCATTTCGATGGAAGAAATTGCATTAAAATTCTAATATGTTTTCATTTTTAAACAACTTACCACAGGTAACCAAAAACTTACTTATCCTGAATGTGCTATTTTTTGTAGGCGCGCTCGTTTTTGCTGGAAAAGGGATTGATATTTTTTCATTGCTG
>CAISOQ010000489.1 GCA_903887095.1 uncultured Flavobacteriia bacterium | reverse complement strand
TCTTCCAGCTATCTCTTCATGCGGTGCAGCGGGTAACCAATCTGTAGATGTTGATCCAGGTCAATGTAACTATACGAAAACAGGAACTGGTTGGAATGCAATTGCTACAGATAATTGTACAGTGAGTACTGTTCTTGCAACACTTTCTGGAGCAACAACAGCAGCTGGTTTAACAACCCTTGCAAACGTTGATTTCAACCTTGGTACAACAACTGTACTTTGGACAGTTACGGACGGAACAGGAAATACTTCAACATGTAGTTTTGATGTGGTGGTGAATGACAATCAATCGCCAACATTTAGTGCATGTGGTCTTGGTGGAAACCAAACAGCCACAACAGATGTATCAGAATGTACTTACCAACATCAAGATGATCTTTGGAATGCACAGGCAAGCGATTTGTGCTCATCTACAAGTCTAGCATACGCTCTTTCTGGTGCGACTTCAGGAGTGGGAACAACCTTGAATGGACAGGTATTTAATACTGGTGTTACAACTATTATTTGGACAGCAACTGATGGTTCAGGGAATACTTCTACATGCAGTTTCTCTGTGAGAGTTTCTGACAATGAAGCACCGCGATTCACAAGTTGTTCGAGTACAAATGACCCAATCGTTTTCTCAAATACTGGGTTATGTACCTATACACACCCAAGTAATTCATGGAATGCTATTGTGACAGACAACTGCACCATTTCAGGATTAAGCTACAGTCTTTCTGGAGCAACATCTGGAACTGGAACAAGTCTATCCGGACAAACCTTCAACCTTGGTCAGACAACTGTCGTATGGACTGCAACAGATTTAGCTGGAAACACAATGACATGTTCATTTGATGTCACTGTGCTTGATAATCAAGCACCAACTATACTTTCTTGCAGCGGATCCACGCAACACGACGTAACAACCGATCTTGCATCATGTAATTATATTCAGCCAGGAAATTCTTGGGATGCAACAGCATCAGACAATTGTCAACTTTTGCCTTTGACTTACTCCCTATCCGGAGCAACAACAGGTACTGGAACAACATTGGCTGGAACGTCATTCAACCTTGGAACAACAAATGTTACCTGGACTGCAACTGATCCGTCTGGAAACTCCACAACGTGCACATTTACAGTTGTAGTTACCGACAGACAAGCACCAATTATTGTTGATTGCGGAACGGATCAAAATCATTCTGTGTCTAACGATGAAGGTTCATGTAATTATGTGAACAACGGAAACGGTTGGGATGCAAGTGTAACTGATAATTGCACAATCAGCTCAGGAACCAGCGTTTTGACAGGAGCAACAAGTGGGACTTTTACCTCGCTTGATGGAGTAACATTCAATCAGGGAGTTACGCATGTAAACTGGATATTCACAGACCAAAGCGGCAATAGTGCATCTTGTTCATTCGATGTTACAGTAAATGACAACGAAAACCCATCAATCATCAACTGTCCTGGTAATATATTGGTTTCCAATGATGCTGGACAATGTGGTGCAATTGTAACATGGGAGGTGCCTTCCGTTTCAGATAACTGCGCTGGACAAATTATCAGTAATTTCAATTCTGGAGGCAATTTCCCAGTAGGAAATACCACCGTACAATACACCGCAACAGATGATGCGGGCAACTCAACGACATGTTCATTCATTGTGACAGTTGAAGATAATGAGGTCCCAGCGATTAACTGCATCGGCAATATCAGCTCATGTGATCCTCATATTTTCTTCTCGATTCCGACTGCTCAAGACAACTGCGGCATACAATCAATCCTACAAACAACGGGATTGTCAAGTGGAAGTTATTTCCCTGTTGGGTTAACAGTAGTCACTTTCGAAGCGACAGACATCAATGGAAACACATCCATCTGTTCGTTCAATGTAACGATAAACCCTACTCCTATTGCAGGTGTTTCGGTGAGTGATATCAGTTGTCATGGCTACAACAATGGAGCAATCGATTTGACAATGACGAATGGAACAGCACCTTACACGTTTAGCTGGAGCAACGGTTCTACAATTGAAGATCCAAGTGGCTTACCGACAGGAGAATATTTCGTAGCAATAACTGACTATTTTGGTTGTACTACAAATGCTTCAGGAGTCATCAATGAACCTTCAGCGATCTCTTTGCAAGCTGATATTTCTAACGTAAAATGTCATGACGGAAATAATGGATCTGCAGCATTAACAGTCTCAGGAGGATCTGCGCCGTACAATTTTATATGGAGCGATGGACAAACCAATCAGACTGCGAATGCACTTTCAGCTGGAAACTACCTTGTAATAGTTACCGATACAAATGGATGTGCTGCGTCGCTAGCAATGGCCGTTTACCAGCCAGATACACTCGTGATTTCAACGGAAATTAATGCCGCAACATGCACAGCTGCAAACGGTTCGATAACACCAACCGTAGATGGAGGAACATTGCCTTATGCATACAATTGGTCAAACGGAGACACCACTGAAGTATTGAGTGATGCTGCTGCTGGAACCTATACATTGATCCTTTTGGATGGCAACGGTTGTGTCACTGAAATAGATGAAATAATCCCATCTGTATCAGAAATTGCCGCTGAAAGTATCGTCCAAGATGTAAAATGTTATGGTGACTCAACAGGAACGGCTCGCTTGATTATTGCAAATGGCCTTCCTCCATACCTCATCGAATGGTCGAATGGAGACAACGGAATATCCGCAGATAGTTTATCAGCAGGAACGTACCAGGTTTCCTTGGAAGACAACAACGGTTGTACCTCCTCTTTGGAAGTTCAAATTGAGCAACCAGACCCAATTTCTTTGAGTGTTTCGACATCACAAACAGATGGCATCTACAACATCTCTGAAAATGGTGCTTGCGACGGATGGATTGAAGTAACTGTGAGCGGAGGAACACCAGACTATGAATACGTTTGGAGCACTGGTGGAACCACGAACCAAGAGAGCAATCTTTGCGCTGGAACTTATTCGCTGATTGTGACGGATTACAATGGCTGTTCAGTTGTGAAATCTGTGACCATGAAAGAACCAATGGTGTTGGAAATGCCAAATGGTTACTCGCCGAACAATGATGGAGACAACGATGCCTTTGTCGTTCATGGATTGGATGCTTATCATGAAAATGAAATCATCATCTTCAACCGCTGGGGAAATATTGTTTACCAGAAAGAGCATTACATGAACGATTGGCAAGGTGAAAACACCAATGGCGAACCGTTACCAGATGCCACTTATTTCGCAATACTGACAGTTAAGATCACTTCCGATAAAACAGTCACACTCACAGGGTATGTGGACCTAAGAAGAAAATGACAACCTAAAAGATCAAACGATGAAAAAAATAGTAATTATGGCAGCTTCCCTGTTCTTCGGAACAGGGGCGTTTGCCCAGCAAGACCCGATGGTCAGCCAGTACATGTTCAACGGCTTGTTTTTGAATCCAGCCTATGCCGGTTCCCACGACTATTGGACATCCACACTTTGCTACCGCAATCAGTGGGTGCGATTTGAGGGGGCACCTGAAACGGCAATCGCTGCGGTAGATGGACCAATTCCAGGAAAGAACATGGGTTTAGGACTTGTGTTGATGCACGATCAAATTGGGGTAACCAAACAAAATACGGCCATGGCAAATTATGCCTACCAGTTAAAATTGAACGAAAACTCAAAATTAGCCTTTGGAGTGAATGCGGGAGTATCTCAATACTCTGCACAACTCACCAGTTTGACAGTTTGGGACCAAGACAATGTTTTCCAGAATGACCTCACAAGCAGAATCTTACCGAGGTTTGGAGTGGGTGCTTACTATTTTAGCAAAAGACATTATGTTGGTGCTTCAATCCCTACCCTGTTTGCTTATCAGAAAGATTTCAACTTCAATTTTGACCTTTCAAAATCAAGCTTTTTAAGAAGACACTACTTGCTCACTGCAGGCTATGTTTTCGATTTGAAAAAAGACTTCAAGCTGAAACCTTCGATTTTATTGAAATACCTGAAAAATGCGCCTTTAGAAGCTGATTTCAACTTAAGCTTGGTGTATCGTGATATGATCTGGTTTGGAGCCTCCTACCGAACAGGTGATGCGACAGTATTGTTGGTAGAATACCAGCCAAACAAACACTTCCGTATTGGTTATGCCTATGACATCAGTTTTTCACAGCTGAGAAAATACTCAAATGGATCGCATGAAATCATGATTGGAGTTGATTTTGGAAAAGATCTTGTGAAAGTAAAAACGCCACGTTATTTCTAAATATTCCAAACATGAAAACAATAATAAAACTATTGATCATCAATATGCTATCGCTGCTATTGATCGGGTGTACAAACTACCATCTTCGGAAGGGGAATGAATATTATGATTACATCGCCTATTCGAAAGCAATTCCTCATCTTGACAAAGCCTATTTAAAAAATAACGATCCTGAAACAGGTATAAAACTTGCCGATTGTTATTTCCATACAGGCAATTTGGATTGTGCAGAAACGCTTTACAAAAGTGCCTATGAAAAAGGGAATCACTCTCCGCAATTGCTTTTCGATTTGGGTCAGATTCTCATGGCGAACGGAAAGCACACAGAAGCCATCGATTATTTCAAAATGTACTTGCAAACACACCGCAATGACATGGTTGCTCGAATGCTAATTAGTTCATGTAACTCTGTAATTCAGCGCTACCGCGATACAACACTGTTTGAATTAAAGCCTATTAAAGCAGATCAATTCAAAAATGCATTCAGTATTGTAGAGTACCAAAATGGAGCAGTGTTTGCTGCTGATAAAGAAGTGTTTTCAGGAAGAAAGACCGCTGCTTGGACAGGAAATTCCTACCTTGATTTGTACACCATGAAAAAAGATACAGCAGGCAACTGGATGGAACCGGAACTTTTGCAAGGCGATGTGAATGGTCGTTTTCATGAAGGGCCAGCAACCTTTTCCGCGGATGGAAACACTGTGTATTTTACGCGAAGTAATTATTTCAAAAAGAAGATGACGGTGAATGCTTACAGTGAGAACAATTTAAAAATATTCAAAGCGTCATTGATCGAAGGAAAATGGAAAAACCTTGAGGAATTCCCATACAACAGCGACGACTATTCCACTGGTCACCCTACCCTTTCTGAAGATGGCACAAAGATGTATTTTGTATCAGACATACCTGGTGGTTTTGGAGGAACAGACATTTATATGTCAGAATGGGTCGATGGCAAATGGTCAAAACCAATGAATTTAGGTTCTGTCATAAATACACAAGGCAATGAAATGTTTCCTTATTACCATACTGATGGAGCACTCTACTTCTCGTCAGATGCGCACAACACGATCGGTGGATTAGACGTATTCATCACGTACAACGACGGCAAGAGATGGGCTACACCTGAAAACTTGAATTATCCACTCAATTCTACAAAAGATGATTTTGGATTTTCAATGAGTAAAAACAACCAGACGGGTTTCGTATCCTCTTCCAGGTTGGATTCCGACAAGATGTACACCTTTGACAAACACCCACCAAAATTCAATCTTTTTGGTTTTGCGCATGAAAAAGGAACGAAAACTCCGGAAGAAGGCGTAACAGTGGAAATAACGAACAGCATTACAGGAGAGATAAGCACTGTTGTCAGCGACATCGAAGGGAAATTCAAAATAGCACTAAAACCGGAAGCACGCTATGCACTTCTTTGCACGAAGATTGGATGTTTCTCCAAATCAGATGAAATTTCAACAATTGGAAGGAAATATTCCGAAGATTTTTATGCTGACTTTGAAGTTGAACACATTGTAATCGATAAGCCAATCGTACTGGAAAACATCTATTATGATTTCGACAAATGGAATATACGTCCGGATGCTGCACTTGAATTGGATAAATTGGTGAAATTATTGAACGACAACCCAGACATTGACATTGAAATGGGATCTCACACCGATGTTAGAGGAAATGATCAATACAACCAAGTCCTTTCGGATAAACGCGCATTGGCTGCCATCAACTACCTTATCTATCAAGGCATTGATTCGAAACGATTGACGTGCAAAGGCTATGGTGAAAAAGTATTGGTTAATAAATGTCAAAATGGTGTGGTTTGCACCGAGGCAGAACACCAGAAAAACCGCCGAACTGAATTCAAAGTAACGCGAATTCGACCGAAAAAATAAAACCTAACAACTTTTGAAAAAAGCATGGATTTGTCGGACAGGTCCATGCTTTTTTTCGGAAAAAAGTTTAAAAAGGATCAAGTCTTTTGTTTATAAAGTCTTGGCATCCTGACGTCCTGAAATCTTAAATTCCCTCAACCTAAGCCCTTCAAAATCTTTCCGTCTCCCATTTGAATGATCCGATCAGTGCGGTGAGCAAATTCATCATCATGCGTAACTATCAATAAGGAAAGATTTTCCTCGTCGCATAATTCTTTAAAAATATTAAAAACTATATCTGAATTCTTACTGTCCAAATTCCCTGTTGGCTCGTCACCCATGATGATAATGGGGTTGTTAATTAAAGCCCTCGCAATTGCTACGCGCTGTTTTTGTCCACCTGAAATTTTAATAGCTTGCTTCAATGCTTGATCGTCTATGCCCAATAATTTTAACTTGGTCATTGCATCGTGCTCGATCTCTTCTTTCGATTTCAATCCCAATTTACGTGCAGGCAACATCACATTTTCAAGTACTGTAAATTCAGATAACAAGTAATGAAACTGAAAAACAAAACCAATTTTTTCATTCCGGATTCTCGCCAGATCATTCGCTGGCAAACCTGAAATCTTTTGTCCATCCAACCAAATTTCTCCCGTGTAGTCGGTATCCATCGTTGAGAGCAAATACAACAATGTCGACTTCCCACATCCCGATTTCCCCATGATCGAAACAAATTCTCCACGATCCATTGAAAAGGAGATATCATTCAGCACCTGAAACTCATCAGGCAAGTGAAAAAATTTGTTGACTTTTTCGGCTTTAAGAATTTGCATACTATTGTCCTCGAATTACATCTACCGGATCCATTTTTTCTGCTCTTCTTGAAGGCAGATAGCCAGCAAAAAATGTTGACAGCATCCCAAAAATGACCCCAATGATGTAGTATTTGATTTTGAATTCTACCGGAAATGTCTTAATTGTTGGTAGTGCCGGCGTATCAAAGGGCGTATTTTCAATGATAACAGATACACCATACCCCACCAC
>CAISOQ010000488.1 GCA_903887095.1 uncultured Flavobacteriia bacterium | reverse complement strand
TGTCATGGAAAAATGCTTTTCAATTTTATTTGAATGATGGAAGTAATTATTACATGTTTGATACCAAGGCGAAAAAAGGTAAACTTTTACACGGATTAGAAAAAGAAGCGGAAAATCATTTGCTCCATGAACAAACAGAGTCCATCGCTTATACTGTTGCAAACAATGTTTATGCGCAAACTGCCGATGGTAAAAAATACACTATAACGGACAATTCTGATAAAAACATAGTTTCTGGACAGGGTATTGCTCGAAACGAATTTGGAATTTCAGGAGGATTATTTTGGTCTAATTCTGGAAATCTCCTTGCCTTTTATCAAAAAGATGAATCAGAGGTGCATGATTATCCACTGTTGGATATTTCACAAACTCCAGGGGCTTTGCAAACTATTAAATACCCAATGGCTGGACAGAAGTCCGAAAAACCAACTGTTGGGATTTTTAATTTTTCTTCGAATAAAACTATTTACATACATCCAAAAGGTGCCGAAGATGACTATTTAACGAATTTGGTATTTACGCCTGATGATAAATACGTCCTTCTTGCAGAAGTTAACCGTGGTCAAAACCATATGTGGTTGAACCTATATGAGGCAGAAACAGGAAAATTTATTCGAACGTTATTCGAAGAGTCCAATGACAAATGGGTGGAGCCCGAGCATCCAGCTTTTTTTCCTTCAAAAAAATCAAATAATTTCATTTGGATTTCGGAAAAGGATGGGTTTAATAACCTGTATTATTATGATTTTTCAGGTAAATTAATTCGCCAACTTACAGCTAATAAATTCGTTGTAAAAGATATTGTTGATGTAAGTGAAGATGGAAAAAATGTTTTTTTCTCTGCTACTGGTCCAAATGCAATGAATACTTTGTTCTACTCTGTTAATCTTGCAACTGGCGCTCAATCACTGCTTACAAAGGTTGAAGGCACACATGATTTTAGCTTATCTAAAAACGGTGTTTGCTTTTTGGATACTTATTCTAGTCGCACAATCGCGTATCGAAGTGAAATCTTTTCATTGAAAGGTAAATCACTGAAAGTAGTACTGCAGACTAATGACAAATTAGGAGATGTTAAAATTGGTTCATCTGAAATAAAAGTATTGGACGGAGTTTCAACTTTGTACTCAAGGTTAATCAAGCCAAGCAACTTTGATCCGTCAAAAAAATATCCGGTTTTCGTCTATGTATATGGCGGTCCTCATGCACAAATGGTTACGAATTCTTGGTTAGATGGCGCCAATCTTTGGATGTATTGGATGGCAGAACAAGGTTATTTGGTATTTACGTTGGACGGTCGTGGTTCCGGTTATAGAGGATTTGCGGATGAAAGTCAGATTCATCGTCAATTGGGTACGGTTGAAATGGAAGACCAATTAAGAGGAGTTTCATACCTGAAAACATTGCCATTTGTGGATACGAATCGATTAGCAGTTCATGGTTGGTCATTCGGCGGATTTATGACGACCTCATTGATGTTGAGACAACCTGGTGTTTTTCAAGTAGGTGTTGCAGGAGGGCCTGTTACTGATTGGAAGTATTATGAAGTCATGTATGGTGAACGATATATGGATCGACCAGAAGAAAATCCAAAAGGATACGAGGCTGCTTGTTTAATGACACATGCTGCCAACTTGAAAGGAGATTTATTGTTAATACATGGAACAGTTGACGATGTTGTTGTGATGCAACACAACTATGCATTGGTGAAGAAATTTGTGGAATTGGGGATACAGATGGATTTCTTTCCATATCCAATGCACAAACACAATGTAATGGGCAAAGATCGCGTGCATCTTATGGAAAAGGTTCTTAATTATGTAATTGAGAACAACAAGTAATAACTGAATCGATCAGCAATTTATTTTTAGTTTTTTGTTTTCCTATATTTGAATCAAAATAGATCACTTTATGGCAACTGCCACATCAAAAAAAATAAATAAAGAATCATTGGTAGACAAGAATGTGCTTCTGAAAGCCTTTCGTTTAATGTGCACAGCAAAAACGCTAGCCGAAAAATACGAAGCGAATAAAGAGGTCACAGCGAAGTACGTGCATGCTACATCGAGAGGACATGAAGCAATTCAACTGGCAGTTGGAATGCAGCTAAATCCTCAGGATTGGGTGTCGCCATATTACAGAGATGATAGTATTCTTTTGGGTATTGGAATGTCTCCTTACGAACTGATGTTGCAGGTTTTTGCAAAAAAGGATGATCCTTTTTCAGGGGGGAGAACCTACTATTCGCATCCTTCGCTCAAGCGCGATGACATGCCTAAAATTCCGCACCAATCATCGGCAACTGGCATGCAGGCTATTCCAACTTCAGGTGTTGCAATGGGTGTTCAATACAAGGAAAAACAAGGATTAGCTCAAGATTTTAATGGACAAAATCCAGTAGTTGTTTGCTCTTTAGGAGATGCATCTTGCACAGAAGGTGAGGTTTCTGAAGCATTGCAAATGGCAGCATTGAAACAATTTCCTATTGTCTATCTTGTACAAGACAATGGTTGGGATATTTCTGCCAATGCTGCCGAAACGCGTGCCCAAGATATGACAGAATACCTGCGCGGTTTCAATGGAATAGAAGTTAGAACAATTGATGGGAGTGACTTTTCATTGTCTTATGAAACTGTAAATGAAGTTTTTGAACTTGTTCGAAAAGAGCGAAGACCTTTTATGATTCATGCAAAAGTTCCGTTGTTGGGTCACCACACCTCTGGGGTAAGAAAAGAATGGTACCGCGACGACCTTGAAGAGGCTGCATCAAGAGATCCCTATCCGAAGTTGAAACAGGAGTTGAGAAATGCAGGTGTCGATGAAGCTGACATTATAATGGTTGAGGCGGAAGTTAGAAATTTTGTTGATTCCGAATACGATAAGGCCTTAAATGCAGAAGATCCTGAACCAACTTCAATTACCGACTATATTTTCGCTCCAACACCTATTCTAGAAGAAAAAGGTGATAGAGAGCCAATTGGGAAGAAGAAAACTGTCATGGTTGATTCAGCGCTGTTTGCAGTAAGAGAAATAATGGAACAACACCCAGAAGCCCTATTGTATGGTCAGGATGTAGGTGGACGCTTGGGAGGTGTTTTTCGGGAGGCCGCAACATTGGCTCAGAAGTTTGGTGACAATCGTGTATTTAATACTCCTATTCAAGAGGCTTTTATTATTGGTTCTACAGTTGGAATGTCTGCTGTTGGTTTAAAACCAATTGTGGAGGTTCAATTTGCAGATTATATTTGGCCTGGATTGAATCAACTTTTTACGGAAGTATCACGTTCCTATTACCTCTCAAACGGCAAGTGGCCAGTGAGTTGCATTATTCGCGTTCCTATTGGTGCATATGGTTCGGGAGGTCCTTATCACTCATCAAGTGTGGAATCAGTTTTGACAAACATTAGAGGAATTAAAATCGCTTATCCATCTACGGGAGCTGATTTAAAAGGTTTAATGAAGTCAGCGTTTTATGATCCTAATCCAGTTGTTATGCTTGAGCATAAAGGGTTGTATTGGTCTAAAATACCGGGTACGGAGGGAGCGATGTCGGTTGAACCGGATGATGATTATGTGATTCCATTTGGAAAAGCAAGAATTGTGCAAGATGCGGACGAAAGTCATGTGCAGAAAGGCACTTCCTGTGTAGTAATAACCTATGGTCGTGGAGTTTATTGGACCTTGGAAGCCTCAAAGCAGTTTCCAGGCCAAGTTGAGATCATCGATTTGCGCACGCTGAATCCATTGGATCATGAGAAAATCAATCAAGTCAGTCAAAAGCATGGAAAAGTAATGCTGGTGACCGAAGAATCGGAAGAAGCAAGTTTTACACTTGGTTTAGCAGGTAGGATTCAGCGCGACAATTTCAACTATTTAGACGCACCGGTTTCAATTGTTGGTTCCGTTGATACGCCTGCAATTCCCTTGAATTCAATTCTGGAAGCAGCGTTATTGACAAATTCGGAAAAAGTTAAAAATTCGTTGGAAAAACTACTAAATTTTTAATTTTATTCTCGGAATGACCACGAAACAATTTTATTTACTATGCCTCATTGGGATCACCTTTATTGGTGGGACGATCATGCTCCTTTTATGGAGACAGATAAAGCTCAAGTCCAGTGAAAATCGTGGGATGCTATTTAGAT
>CAISOQ010000487.1 GCA_903887095.1 uncultured Flavobacteriia bacterium | reverse complement strand
TACGAAAATAAATCAATTGTAGAGCTCTTTATTAGGCCGAAAGAGAACTAAAATGATTCCGCTACCACAAAATAGAAATAGCCTCCTTCTTTTCCATAACCGTAATCGAGACGAATATTTAAACGCTCTGCAGGATTAACGATGAAACGCAAACCTCCTCCGACAGAATATTTCAATTGCTTGAATTGAAGATCGGAATTCGGTCCAAACACATCACCTGCTCCGGCGAAGGTAACTCCACCAAAACGCCAGAATAAGGGGAAGCGGTATTCTATTTGAGTACCCATAAAATGATTGTCACGAAACCGGTTTTTTGGATACCCCCTCAACAGATCGTCGTTACCAAGTGTTGATAGATCTAAAAAAGGCACATCACCAAATGTCAATCTTATTTTCGTTTGCAAAGCGAGGATATGTTTTCGTTTTAGTTGCCAATATTGCTGGTAGGAAGCATTGAAATTGATGAAGCCAAAGGTGCTGCCTAAAGGTCTCAAGAAAAAATAACTCGATATTTCGGCTAATCTGCCCTTGTAAGGATTGATAATGTTGTCGCGTGTATCTAGCACACTCACTAGACCAATTGCGGAGCCAAGCGCACCTTCGTACCCGGTGATGGTTCCATTTGCCAACTGTGATCCTTGCGTATAATTAAAACCGTACTCATATTCCAGTTCGTAATCAAAACCCATAAAGAATCTTGGCTTTAGCTTTTTCAACTGCAGAGATTTTAGTTGAAATAGTTTATAACTGTATTTTTCTTCTTGAGTTTTTGAAGTTGTGTTTCCCAGACCGTAAAATCTGTCCGGAAAATCCCGGAAACGAATATCTCCTTTGAATAAATAATTCTCATCTCGGGTGAATACATTCCAAGTGGCCCAAACGTCAAGCTGTCGATTCTGCGTGTAGTCTGCTAAAAACTGGACATAAGACATACGCGTTTTTTCCTCACTTTCCGATTTTGGTTTGAACTTGAAATAATAGACTCCTGCAGCGCCTGCAGCCCAACGCGTATCAGGTGTATAATAAAGCAATGGGAGCACAAAAACACCGTTTTTCTCATCTGAAATGGTGTCGCTTAAAGGTGAAATCCCTAGGAATTTTTTGGATGAGTGGTGTGAGCTGTCAGATTGACCGAAAACATCGAACGATATAATCGCCAACAAGGCGAACAATCCTTTCCAAATAGAAAGTTCTGACTTCAAAGGAATATTATTGCATGAATTAGACATATAAACAATATTTATAATAATTCCTTTTACTTGTGCTCAATGATAGCAATCGACGATGTAAGGTTGAATTGATAGGTTAAATATATCAAAATCATAGCGAATTGGGTTTTTAACTCATCGTTTAAAATTCTTTTCATACACCTCAATCCATTCACGGGAGGTCATTCGGCTTAACAATTCTGCCAAAAGGTCAAACGAAATATGTTCCGCTTTTTTAAATCGAATACAACTTTTACCAACATCGGGTTTGCGCTGCATTTTTTGCTCGTAGGTTTCGGTGTACCAATTGAGTAATTCCGGTTTGGCATACATGCCCATATGGTAAAATGCAAAGAAATTCTTTTGTGCGGCCAACGAAATAAAGGGGAGGGGTTGCTTTGGCGCACAATGGTAACCAGCAGGATAAACTGAATAGGGAATCACATAGGTGAGCATGCCGTATTGCATCGTCTCTTCCGTGTCTTTCGAAATATGTGAAAGAATAGTTTCCCTCAAACGCGTCATGGTTTCTTTCTTCTCTAGAGGCAGTTCATTGATGTACTGATCTACGGTCGTGGCTTTGCTTTGCATGATTTAAATGTTGTTATTGCAGTATGAGTTGTCCGCTTGATGTGATTTCCATGGGGACGATTTCTGTTGGATTCCCAGAAGCATAAATATTTCCTTCGCCTGTTATGGAGTATACTAGTTTTTGAACGCAATTGATGCTGCATGCACCTTTTGAAGCATTTTCAATCCGTGCAACATTGCATAAAAGATCCGCTGCATCGACCTGCATCAAGGCAACATTCCATAATTTTAGTTCATTCGTATTGCCTGAAAGGGTGATTTTTCCACCACAAGGGAAATTGTTCCAGTAATAGAAGGAATTACAATCGACTTTTAATGTTGCATCATTGAGTTTACTTGTCATCACAAGTCCGATCTCATTTCCGGTGAGCGTATTGATGGATTTTATATTGCACGTTTCATTGGCATTGATTCTACTCAATCCATTGGTTGTAAGCAAGATTTTGATTTTGTTGTTTTTTGGATACACCCAATTTCCTTTGAAGTTGTTTTTTAAAGTCAAATGGCCGTTGGAAATCTCAAATGTGATGTCCTTAACAATTTTGTCTGACCCTTCTATTTTTAGTTGATTGAAAGTGTCTTGCTTCAATGTCACTTCAAATACACTGTTAAAGGTAACCGTGTCGAATTCTAAAAGCTCATGTTGAATGGAAACTATTTGCATCGATTTTTCGCATGATGCATTCATGAAAGCCAAAATAACAAGTGATGTAAACAGCAGCTTTTTCATTTCTTATTCAAAAACATTAATCCTATTAGCAAATATTTAAGGCCAAAATAAATTGGAGATTTAAATATCAATGTTAGATTTTTTTTCTTTACTGGATTTAAATGGTGCCTTTTATTCAGAAAGAGCGAATCGAATTGAAATGCGGGTATCCGTAAGGAAGCTCTGAAAGAGATCCCCGAAACGGTCGCAATTTCAAGAGTGTAGCAAATTGAAGAATAAACAGCACCGAGTTTTCTTTTGCCTACTTTGCTTTTGCGGAAAAAGAAAAGTAGGATAGTATAACGAGAATGAAATTGTAACTGTTCCAAAATAATATTTTATCGAAATACTTTCATTTTAAAAAATAATACCCAAATCCTAATTCAGGATAATCCAAAATATGCAAATGCGAACGCATCGAAATATGCATCAGAAAATGATCATTGAATTTCCACCTTAAAATCGCTCGGTTATACATAGAACTATTGTTCACTCTGTCGACTAACCCTACATAGATGCCTTCTTGCAAGATAAAACTGAATCGATCGTACACAAGCTCTTGGGAAAAATGAAATCCCGTTCTAAAATCATAAATCGAGCGATAATCGGATTTTCCAGGAGCACTCATTTCTGTTTCAGTGGCCGAATCATAAGACAGATCAATTCCTCCACCAATATGGAATTTTCGTTTCCAATGGTATTTGTATTCTGCAGAAACTGAAGAAGTGAAATAAACGGTTGATTGCAAAGCACGTGTATGTTTACCGCCAGCTGCGTAGATAAAAGCAAATTCATTTTTTGTTTCATGCGCTGCTAGCTTGCTCATTCGAAAATCACCGACTGGTTTAACGGCATAAGAAATCCCCGCAAAGGCAGTAAATAAATTGACCCCAAGATTGGGTTCCGCCATATTTGCATTTGAATAATGTGTAAATGCAAGTCCGCTGTTAATCGCAAATCGTTTGGACAGCATCCATTTGGTTCCTAATTTGAAATTGAAATGTACGTTAATGTGCGAGCCCACTGAAATGTTTTCATAATTGCTCTCCAGATCAAATTTTTTGGTGGCGTATCCAATACCAAGTCCAAATTGGTTGGTAAACAAAAACTTAGGCCGACGGATTAAGGCGATTTGAGCGTAAGGAAAAAGTCCGAATTCACGCCCAAAAACATCGTCATTACCGAGTGTTGAGTAGGAGAGGGTGAGTCCAACTTCGGGGTATTTATACAATTGTTCCCAATAAGACTTACCCGTCGAGGCTTTCGATAAACTCAATTCGAATCCATGCACTGGTTTGTTTACGAGGTAGTTGAAATGCTGGTATTCCGGAAGTACAAAACCGAATGTAGCATCCATGCGAACTGCAAGATTTTTATCGCTTTCTTCTTGTCCTGTAAGCTTTGCGCTCACTAAAATCATTAAGAAGAGAAATGGAATATTGAATCGTTTAAACATGGTTTGTATTCCCAAATGTAATCATTTCAATTAGTCGATTTTCAAACCATATTTTGTCAATAAGCCAAGTACATTGTCACGATTGAATTTCGCCTTTTGAACTTTGTTGTTTTCAGGATCGATGAGCAAATTGGTGGCCATTCGAAAGTCGGCTCCAGTAAGGTTGGTTCTGAAAAAAACGGTGTTTTTGAGGTCTGCAGCATAGAAGTTGGCTTGACTGAGGTCACATTCTGTAAAATCAACCTCTTCCAATGCACAAGCGCTGAACTGCGTTGTTTTGAGTTTCATTTGGAAAAAAGAACTGAAATTCAATGCGCATGATTTGAAATTCACTGAAAAAAGAAACGAATTACAATCTTCAAAACGCAGACCCAGCATCTTGCAGTTGTCAAATGCACTATCTCGAAAAGTTGTGTTGGTCAATTGGCAATTGCTTAAATCGCATTCCTCAAAAGTGCATTCCGAAAAAATAAAATGCGCAAGGCTGGTTCCATTGAATTTGCAATTCCGAAAAGTGCAATTTTCATATTCTCCCATTACCAAACCTTCAATAGAAAAGTCTTCGTTTTGGTAATCAATGTCGCTTGTGTATTTTTTTGTCATAGGTTTTTAAACAAGTTCTTTCAATGCTGTTTTCGTTCCGATTTTTCGGGTTATAAAGTCTTTTTCCAACTTTGGACTCCGGGCTGGAGAATATTCTCTGCCATAAAAGATAATTTGCAAATGGAGTTTGTTCCATAGTTCAATGGGGAATAGCTTTTTAGCATCTTTTTCTGTTTCAACGACATTTTTCCCGGAAGTAATTCCCCAGCGTGTGAGCAAACGATGAATGTGCGTGTCAACCGGAAATGCCGGCACCCCAAAGGCCTGAGCCATCACTACCGATGCTGTTTTATGTCCAACGCCTGGTAATTCTTCTAATAAATGCATCTCATTCGGTACTTCACCTTCGTACTTTCGAATGAGAATTGCCGATAATTCATGAATCGCTGCTGATTTTCGTGGCGATAAACCGCAAGGTCTAATGATTTCGCGAATTTCTTCGACAGTCAGGTGCACCATGTCAAAAGGTGTTTTGGCGCGACGAAAAAGGTGAGGGGTAATCTTATTGACGCGTTCGTCGGTGCATTGGGCAGAAAGTAGCACGGAAATCAACAACGTGTAAGCATCCTCATGGTCAAGAGGGACAGGAGTTTCCGGATACAATCGTTCCAATTCTTCGATAATGTAAATGGCTTTTTCTTTTTTGGTCATAATTTCACATTTGGTTAACCGACTACTGGCCAAACATTCTTATTTTTGAGAATGTCTGCTAAAATTAAGGTCTTTCCGCAATACAGAAAACTATCGAATGAAAAGTCGTTCTATGAAATTTTGAGTGACAAAGAATTTACTGAAATTCAGTTGATTGGTTCTCGATCTGTGGTTCACAAAGTTATTGCCAATCAATATCCTGAAATGCTGCGGATTATGGAAATGTTGGCGGCTGAACAACCTTATGTATTTTCCAATCAAAACGAATTTAAATCCCATGCGAAAGGAAATGAATAAGAGCGTCAATCTGTTTTTTTTACTGGTCATGCTGCTAATTTCGGCCTGCACCTTGAATTCCGAACAAGAGCGTAACTTGAACCAATCACTTTCGGATTATCTATTAGCGAAAAACGAATGCCGAATGGTGAATTTGGTGGCCTTTACATATCCAGAACTTGTGGCATCAATAAAGGCAGAGGGGGATTCCTCTTTCATGGCTTATTTCAATTGTTCCGCCGACTCAGTATACTTCGATGATCCAACAATTCGTTCAAGTGTTAAGAAAAACAAAGAGATACAGGTGTGCTATGAATTAAGAGCCCGAAAAATGAACAATGTAGAATTTGGAACATTCAAACACGAGTTAATCGCTATTTCTCATGACAATGGTAATTCTTGGTTTTTCATGGATAAAAAAGAGTATGTGAATAAGTTGAGAATATCCAAGCTCAAGAAATTGATTGAATAAAAATCCAAAACATTATTTTTAAAACATGTTGAAGAAAATATATTTACTACTTATTGTCTTTCCAATTTCATGCTATTCACAAGGTTGGCTACCAATGGGAGGAAGGTCCAATTCCATGGCTAATGCAACAGTAGCTGTTTCTGATGCATGGTCGTATCACCATAATCCGGGGGCTTTAGCTGATATATCGAGTGCCTCATTTGGTGTAAGTTATGAAAATCGATTTTTACTGCGCGAATTGCAATCTCAGGGTTTGACCTACGCTCAGCCTCTTAAAAAAGGAGTAATTTCTTTCGGTGCACAGACGTATGGATTCACTGCCTACCGAACATACAGAGTGGGAGCGGGATACAGCATGAAACTGAGTGAAAAATTCATGGCCGGTGTGCAAATGAATTACCAAGGAATTCGCTTGTCTGAAAATTATGGCTCAAAAAATACAGTCACTGCTGAAGCGGGTATTTTATTTCTGATCACAGAAAACTGGAAAGTAGGAATGAGTGTGTTTAACATTGGCAGAGCAAAATTGGCGGCATATGCTGATGATCGTTTTACAACGCTCATGCGCTTGGGGACAAGTTATAGAGTTTCAGACAAAGTGCTTGTTGTGGCTGAAGCAGAAAAAAATATTGATTATCCGATTCGCATTAAGGCTGGAATGGATTACCAAGTCATAAAAAATTTTTATTTCCGTGCAGGACTCGCCACTCAGCCAATTGAAGCAACATTTGGATTTGGCTACAAAATGAAAAGCCTGCAGTTAGATCTTGGTAGCGCTTATCACCAGCAACTGGGTTGGTCACCACATTTTTCATTAACATTTACGGGAAAATAAGAAGTGAACGTGCGTAAGATTGTCATATCGTTATTGTTTCTCTGCTCAGGAATTTCTGCCTTTTCCCAAGAAAAGAGTGAAGTAGTGCAGCAGCGCATCGAATTTATTGCCGAGCAACTTGAAACGGAAGAAATCGATCTGACCAATGTTGTGCAGCAGTTGAATTATTACTTCGATCACCCACTTAATTTGAACGGTGCGACAGCAGAAGAATTAGATGAATTGAATTTATTAAGTGACGTTCAAATCAGCGATTTATTGCTCCACATTAAGTTATTTGGGAAACTGATAACAATTTACGAGCTCCAAAGTCTTGAATATTGGGATTTACAAACGATTCAATTGGTTCAGCCATTTGTGAAAGTAGATGACAAACTTGAAAGTCTACATATTTCTTTAAAGGAAGCTGTGAAGCAAGGGAATTATGAATTATACATGCGCTACCAAACAACTCCTGAAGAAAAGACAGGATATCAGCAGGTTTCAGACTCTGTGCTTCAAGCAAGTAACAACTTTTATTATGGTAATCCGGATCGTTACTATTCGCGTTTTAGATACAGTTACCGCACAAATTTGAGCATCGGTGTGACAGGTGAAAAGGATGCCGGTGAACAGTTTTTTCGCGGTGCTCAAAAAGATGGATTTGATTTTTATTCAGCTCATGCATTTTTCAAAGGAGGCAAGTATTTAAAAGCATTGGCCGTTGGTGATTACCAAGTTCAGATAGGACAGGCACTGAATTTATGGTCAGGTTATGCGTTTGGGAAAACAGCAGATGTGACCAACATAAAGAAAACTGCAAATCCTATTCGTCCCTACACTTCTGTTGATGAAACACGTTTTATGCGCGGAGTAGCTGTTGATCTTGGGTTTGGACCATTGTCACTTTTAGCATTTGCATCTATGAAAAAAGTAGATGCATCAGTATTGTCTGATTCGCTGTATGATGACATTGAATTTGTTTCAAGTATCAACCTGTCTGGGTTACACCGCACAAATTCTGAAATTCAAAAGAAAGATGCCTTAACTGAGAAAATAGCCGGTGCCAATTTACGTTATAGAAACAGAAATCTACAATTGGGAATTGCCGGTGTGTACCAGGGGTATGATAAAGATTTTAATAAATCCATTCAGCCGTATAATCAATTCGATTTTAGAGGCAAGGAAATGGTTTCATTGAGTGGAGATTATTCATATGTCATTCGGAATTTCAACTTTTTTGGAGAAGCTTCCCGATCATCCTACTCAGGAGATTGGGCCAATGTTCACGGTGTGTTATTTTCACTGGATTCGAGGGCTTCATTCAGTTTGCTTTACCGAAACTATCAGAAAGGTTACCAAACTTTTTATAATAATGGTTTTTCTGAGGGATCCAATACCCAGAATGAAAATGGGATTTATGCCGGATTTAAATTGAAACTTTCATCGGCTTGGACACTCAATACCTATGCCGATTTGTTTGCATTTCCTTGGATGAAATACCAAGTAGATGCGCCGACAGCAGGACATGAACTTTTGATTCAGCCCTCCTATAAACCCAATAAGCAACTTGAGATTTATGCGCGTTTCAGACAGCAATTGCGGCAGAAAAATTCGCGCGACTCAGATGGAACTGTAACACCAATAGAAGATGT
>CAISOQ010000486.1 GCA_903887095.1 uncultured Flavobacteriia bacterium | reverse complement strand
GGCATAACTTACTTATACCTATACCAAAAGTGATCTAAGTTGCCATATCACGTTCCATAGGATCACCTTTTTTGTATATGTTAAATATATATTTTATTTGCAAATCACCAAAGGGCGAACGAAATTTTTAATAGTGGGTGCTTGAAAAGATGAAAAGATGAAAAAGTTCAATGCGTTCAATGCGTTCAAATGGTTCAAGAAGTTCAATGGGTTCAAGAGTTCAAAAGTTCAAAGGTTTATTCCTTCAAAAGCTTTTAAAGAATCCGATTTTTTGTGAATCATCTAAAAATCTTTCATCTTTAACTTTCAAAAGTTCAAATCCCTAATTCACAATATTCCCTACATTTGTTTCAATGGATCAGCAGCATTTAGATCATTGGTTTCAAAAGAGGCGTGAGCGAAAAGAAAATCGTTCGGTTGATCGTATGTTTGAACGGCTTAAAAGCGGCGATCGAGAAGCCTTAAGTTCGTCCATCACATTGTTGGAAAGTACATTACAGGAAGACCATCAATTTGCGAGCGATTTGATTCAAAAATGCTTGCCTTTTACCGGAAAGTCAATGCGCGTCGGTATTACTGGCGTTCCAGGCGTTGGAAAAAGTACCTTTATTGAATCGTTTGGAAAGCAGCTCGTTAAATCAGGTAAAAAAGTAGCAATTCTTGCGATTGATCCTTCCAGTTCTTCGAGTGGCGGCAGTATTTTGGGTGATAAAACCAGAATGCAGGACTTGTCGGTGATGAAAGAAGTGTTTATTCGTCCTTCGGCAGCAGGCTCAACCTTGGGTGGTGTAGCACGAAAAACGCGTGAAAGTATTTTTCTGTGCGAAACCGCTGGTTATGATGTCATTTTAATTGAGACCGTGGGTGTTGGACAGTCGGAAACGATGGTGCATTCCATGGTGGATTTCTTTCTGTTATTGATGCTGGCCGGTGCGGGAGACGAATTGCAGGGAATTAAACGAGGAATCATGGAAATGGCGGATGCCTTGGTAATTACGAAAGCCGATGGTGGAAACGAAAAGAAAGCCGAAATGGCCCGCCGTGAATATGCGAATGCCATGCATTTATTTCCCCCTAAAGCAAGTGAATGGACGCCAAGCGCATTGACAGTCAGTTCGTATGAAGAACGCAATATCGATGAGGTCTGGAAGGTGATCGAATCGTACCAGAATCAAACGACAATCAACGGTTGGTTTTCGCAACATCGAAAAATTCAGGACAAATACTGGTTACATGAAACGCTGCGAGAAATGATTTTGCGCGATTTCTTCGAAGATGAAAAGGTAAATGACAAGTTGAGTTCGCTCGAAGAAAAGGTTGTTTCAGGTGAAATGTCTTCTTTTCAAGCTGCAGAGCTGATCTATGAACTCTATCGTTCAAAAAAATAAAACAAATGGAGCAAGATTTTAAAATCAACGGAGATTACATTGAACTAATCCAACTTTTGAAGGCATTGGGCATCGCTGAAACTGGCGGTCATGCCAAAATGATTGTTGAGGACGGAGAGGTGCTAAGAAATGGTGAAGTGGAATTGCGCAAGCGCGCGAAACTTGTTCCAGGTGATATAATTGAACTCGAAGAAATTAAAATTACCCTAGTCTAGCAAGCGACTATTGCCCAATTTCTGTTGGGAAATACCTGGGTAATCCTTAAAAAAGCTCCTGCAATTCTTTTTTCAAGTATTCAACCGTAATTTCTGTAGGCAATTGTCCTACCTCTGCAACAATCTCAAATATTTTAGCAGAAAGATCCATCCCTGTTGACGTAGCGAGCATTTGATTTCCTGCAATGTTGATGATTTTAATGGTTTCTTCTTTGGAGTTTTTAACCATTTGCCATCCTTGCAGAGAGATAAATAATTGTTGTGCCACATTGTGGTCGTATTCTTCGCGAATGGCCTTTAAAAAGTCGGCTTGCAATGCTTTTGCCGGTAAACCAGGATTGTGCAAACGCATCACCAAACTATTCGGATGAATTCGTTCCATCAATAAAACTGCACGTTGGTAAGCTTCAACACGCGAGGGTAAGAAATACTCTTGACGCTGTTTTTTCAATTCTGCACGCATGTCTTGAACATCTTTTGCGGCTTCTTTTCGCAAGAAAAAGATAGTTGTTAATAATACTGCTCCAGCAGGAAGAATGATGAGCGCGATTTGAAGTAGGATATCCATGGTTTTCTAATTTTAGACAAAGATAAAATTACCTTTGATAAAAAAGTAACAACTACTGCCAGACTTAAAAGACGATGCCGTTAGAAATTGTTAATTTCATCCTCAAATCATTCGTATGAATCCAATTTTGATACTTTCTGTCTTGATTGCTTATTTCGGAGTACTGATTCTGATTGCTTGGCTGACCTCAAGAAACGCTGATTCTGAATCGTTTTATGCAGGAAATAAACAAAGTCCGTGGTACTTGGTGGCCTTTGGAATGATCGGAACATCGCTCTCTGGTGTAACCTTTATTTCCGTCCCAGGTTCGGTTGGAGCAGGAGGGTGGTATTACTATCAATTGGTACTCGGTTTCTTCATTGGTTATTTCGTTGTGGCCTATGTGCTCTTGCCACTTTATTACAAATACAACCTCACTTCCATATACCGCTACCTTGAATTTAGATTGGGTTTCACTGCCTACAAATGGGGGGCAGGTTATTTTATTTTATCTCGGACATTAGGCGCTACGGTGCGACTTTACTTGGTCATCAATGTACTTCAGTTGTTTGTGTTTGATGAGTTGCACATTCCTTTTTGGTTCACAACCGTGCTCATCATGGCGATGATTGTGATATACACACTGAAAGGCGGTGTAAAAACGATTGTTTGGACAGATACTTTACAAACTGTATTCATGCTGTTGGCATTGGTTGTCTGTATTTTCTCTATTCAAGAATCACTGGGTTGGGATTGGTCTCAAATATGGTCTCAGTTAGAAACAAAGGACATGACAAAAATGTGGAGTTTAGATCCTCATCGCAAAGATTTTTTCTTGAAACACATAATTGGGGGCGCTTTCATTACCATCACCATGACTGGACTTGATCAGGAAATGATGCAAAAAAACATCAGTGTGAAAACCTTGAAAGATGCGCAAAAGAACATTGTTTCATTCAGTTTTGTCTTGTTGCTTGTCAATGGATTATTTCTGTTCCTTGGAGGTGTTTTGTATCTTTTTGCACAACAGAATGGGTGGGAGTATGCGCCGGATGATGTCTTTCCATCCATTGTTCGAGACCATTTGCCACAAGGAATTTTCATCATTTTCATCATTGGACTGATTTCAGCTTTGTTCCCTTCCGTAGATGGCGCGATTACGGCGTTAACCTCTTCTTTTTGCATTGATATTCTTGGTTTTCAGCGACGTGAAGATCTTTCTGAAAAGCAGCAAGTGCGACTGCGACAAATGGTGCATTTAACGTTTGCGCTCATTTTTACCTTGTTGGTCTTCTTCTTCAAATGGAAAAATGACAAGAGCATTATTGATCTCATTTTTGTGATTGCAGGCTATACCTACGGCCCATTGCTTGGATTATTTGCATTTGGAATACTCACAAAACGAAAACTGCTGGATAAAATGGTGCCAATTGTTTGCATCCTTTCGCCTTTGATCTGCTATATCTTGGATAAAAATTCTGAAGTCATTTTTGGAGGATACAAGTTCGGAAATGAAATTCTTGTCATCAATGGAGCCTTGACATTTACAATGCTTCATCTATTTAGTAAAAAACAAACAGGGTTAGTGCATGAAGATCAATATCAGTGACAATGGACTCCATTTGCGTTTCGCTCCCCTAAGTCTAACGAGACCTGTGGGTAATCTTCGTATGGGAATTTTTACCAATGATGAACGTTGGAAACAATTTCTACCGGAAGCAGAAATAGGATTTGAGACAGAAGAATACCTGAGTAAGCGGTTTCCAAAAATTGAAGGTGGAGTGACGGTAAATGCTGCTGTAATTCCAAATGAGGACGTTGTGGCTGCGGTTATGCACCTTGAACAAAATACGGCACTCTTTTTAAACGATGTCTTTCTTGCAGGGGAAACAAACGCTGCAGAAAAAATTCAGTTTTTGGGTGAAACGCCTGTTATTCTCAAGAATCGATGGGATATATACGCACTGAATCATTTGGTTTTAAAGCAAGATTTCGACTTGCTGACTGCTGGTAGAAAAAGTCAGAAATTAAGTAAAACAAATACGCTGATTGGACCGAAAGAGATGCTTTTTATCGAAGAAGGAGCCAAAGTTGAAGCGGCCATTTTAAATACTTCTACCGGACCAATTTACATTGGTGAAAATGCCGAAATCATGGAAGGTTCAATCGTTCGAGGCCCATTGGCAATGTGCGAGGAAAGTGCGCTGAAGCTGGGCGCTAAAATCTATGGTGCAACGACATTAGGTCCACATTGCAAAGTAGGAGGAGAGGTCAACAATGTTGTTTTTCAGGCCTATTCAAACAAAGGTCACGATGGATTTTTAGGTAATGCACTAATTGGTGAATGGTGCAACCTGGGTGCAGATACCAACACCTCAAACCTGAAGAACAATTATGGAATGGTGGATACCTATTCCTATGAAACAAATGGACAGGTGAAAACAGATGTTCAATTCATGGGTGTTTGCATGGGCGATCATTCTAAATGCGGAATCAATACAATGTTCAATACGGGCACTGTAACTGGTGTCTCTTCTAATATTTTTGGCGCTGGTTTTCCCTCAAAATTTATTCCTTCATTCACGTGGGGAGGCGCTGAAGGAAGTGAACCTTTTCGCTTTGAGAAAGCCGTTGAATATGCGAATAATATGATGGCAAGAAGAGGGCTTGAATTGTCTTCCGAAGAAATCGCTATCCTCAAATACATTCACGACGTACAATAAGACAAAATTGCCGATTAATTCAAGTGGCATTTGATTTGTCTATAAGTGGAAGTCTTTTAAATGAAAGGTTTCAGCATCTGTTGACGCTGCAGTTGTTTCAATTAACTGACACTTTGACTTATATTACAATAGGGTGTTGTGATTTTGACACAGCATCATTGAATACCTATCAATTCAGAACATGAACGATATTTTTGAACCGGAATTATTCCAATTTAGCACCTTGGATGGAGATGCAGATTTCATTCCATTGATTACAGCTGAAGAGGAGGAAAAAATGAACAAACAGGTTTTTCCTGATGAACTCCCAATACTTCCTTTGCGTAATAATGTGCTTTTTCCTGGTGTTGTAATTCCTATTACAGTAGGCAGAGACAAATCCATTAAACTCATTCAAGAGGCAAATAAGGGAAATAAGATCATCGGTGTTGTTTCTCAAAAAAATCAGGAGGAAGAATCACCGGAGTTCAGTGATTTACATTCCATCGGCACGGTTGCACAAATCGTTCGAATGTTAAAAATGCCGGATGGAAGTACCACTGTTATTATCCAAGGTAAACGTCGTTTTCAAATTGTTCAGCCTTTGCAAACAGAGCCCTACATGAAGGGGATTGTGAGAATGATCGATGAACTTCCGTTTGATCCAAAGGACAAAGACCTTGATTTGAAATTCAAGACAATAAAAGACCTTGCATTACAAATAATAAGAGATAGCCCAAATATTCCGTCTGAAGCATCCTTCGCGATTGGAAACATAGAAAGTCCTACATTTCTTGTAAACTTCATCTCATCTAACATGAATGCAGATGTATCCAAAAAACAGGAAATGCTGGAGGAATTGGATATGTCAAAACGACTAATGAAAATCATGGAGCACCTTACACTGGAAATTCAGATGTTGGAGATGCGCAATGAGATTCAGACGAAAGTTCGGAAAGACATGGACAAGCAGCAGCGCGAATATTTCTTGCACCAGCAAATGCGCACCATTCAGGACGAATTGGGAGATAATCCGCAAGAGCAGGATGTCAGAGACCTTGGTGAAAGAGCTGTGGCTAAAAAATGGGACGAAAAGGTTTCAAAATTGTTCTACAAGGAACTGGACAAATTGCAACGTATGAATCCCCAAGGGGCTGAATATACAGTGCAATTGAATTACCTGGATTTATTGCTTGATCTTCCATGGGGCGAATATTCCACGGACAACCTTGATTTGAATCGTGCACGAAAAATCTTAGAACGCGATCATTACGGGTTAGAAAAAGTGAAAGAACGTATTTTGGAATACCTCGCTGTTCTGAAATTGAAAGGGAATATGAAATCGCCCATCCTTTGCTTTTATGGTCCTCCGGGAGTTGGAAAAACTTCCTTAGGTAAATCAATTGCGGAGGCCTTGGGAAGAAAATACATTCGTATGTCGCTCGGAGGATTGCACGATGAATCCGAGATCCGTGGTCACCGAAAAACATACATTGGAGCAATGCCGGGGCGCGTCATTCAAAACATCAAGAAGGCGGAGATTTCAAATCCAGTATTCGTGTTGGATGAGATTGACAAACTAGGGAGAAGCAATCATGGTGATCCATCATCTGCATTACTGGAAGTATTGGACCCAGAGCAAAACAGTGCCTTCTATGACAACTATGTAGAAACAGAGTTTGATCTTTCGCGTGTCATGTTTATTGCCACAGCAAACAATTTATCTTCCATTCAAGGACCTTTGCGAGACAGAATGGAAATCATTGAGGTAAATGGTTATACCATCGAAGAAAAAATTGAAATTGCCAAGCGACATTTATTGCCAAAGCAAATAGAAGAGCATGGGATCACCAAAAAAGATATTACCATTGATAAAAAAGTCCTTGAAAAATTAATCGAGGAATACACCAATGAATCCGGTGTGCGTGGCATGGATAAAATGGTAGCTAAAATAGTTCGCAATAGAGCACGCCAAATTGCCATGGAAGAACCATTTGACGTAAAGATTTCTATAGAAGATTTATTTACGATTCTAGGAGCGGGGAGAGGTCGAACAAAATACGAAAACAATGAGGTGGCTGGCGTCGTG
>CAISOQ010000485.1 GCA_903887095.1 uncultured Flavobacteriia bacterium | reverse complement strand
TTAATAATCAGCAAAATAAACACTAGTCCAATAAAATTCGATGTAAGCACTGATGGAATCATTAATCTGAAAAAAAATAATGTTTCTGATCCAGTAATTAATTTAATGGTTGATAAACAATCAAAATTAGACCAAACAAAAAGTTTGAGCGTAAATAACAATGGTGACGGTAACAATTTTACTTTTAAAAAATCAGGAATTTATTTTCTGAAGGACAAAAAACACACACCGTTAGACCCAACATTGGTCACTTCTTCAAATAGCAAGGGTGGTATTTTGAGGTCTATTTATTTTGGAAATAAAATCATGTCCCAAATAGAGGGAAATGAAGCTAACTATACATTAACCAAAGCAACAGAGATATATTTCAATTTTGTTCCAATGGATAAAGACTTAAATAGTTCCCATGGTCAATCTGTTAATGATGAAGATTACTTTGGTTCAATTATGAGGTCTTGGCAGGGAAATTCGGTTGCGATAAGCCCTAATGAGTTTAAATTGGTCAAATTGCGTGTTCAGAAAAGTATATTACCATTTATTAAAAAGAATAAAAGGGAGTATCAATCGGGAAAAATAAAGGGCATGAAAAGTGACCTATCAATAGGTGATAAATACATAGTTAATTTCAAATATGAGAAGGTTTCTGAGTACACGTTCAAAATTAAACTACCAAGTGATATAGAGCCTGGCCAATATTGTTTTGTATACCTGGGAAATAATGGAAAGAACATGGCTTACATTAACAATTCAAACAAAGTATTTGATTTTGGTATAGAATAAGAATTTTTATTCTTGTATATTGCCCTTTTCTTCCAATTTGTGTTGGAATTTACAGCACTTTGCTCCGCTGGCCATCATATACGCGGCCAATCAAATCAGATGTTTTATTATGCAATAGGAGAAGTATACTACAGTTTTTGTTTTTCCATACTCATCTGCCCTAAGATTTGGGCAAAGTTTCAGAAAAGAGTAGTTGGCTCATCCCGCCTTTCACTTGGTATTAAATCCTGAAGTTTCTTGTTGGTGAAGTTGAGATGGTAAATCATTTCATGTACATTTTTTCCTGTTTTTCTGGACATATACTTGAAATGTGACCATTTCATAATTCGGTGAACGAACTTCTTAACTTACTTAATCTTCTTCTTCAAAACAGACCGATTCCGTAAAATTCACCTTATCAGTTGATGTTTATCAGCGTCTTTGCAATTGCATCCCGCAAGGCAGGTTTTACGGATACTTCATTGGCAAATGTTTGCCAATCCTGCACAACGTCATTGATCTGATCTATTATTTCTGCTGCCTTTTTGCACTGAATAGATTTCCCAACTACTAGCAAATCTGCTTTAGTGATATCCTTTCGCTTACCATTGATACTCAAGGCATGTTGACTCACCCATTCGCTACCGGGGCGATAGGCGTGGCATAAGTCATACGCAGGCGCGAGTTCCCATTTTCCTCCCTGCTTCAAGAGAAAGGAAAAATTCTTGGTGTGGTCGTCACAATTCCGTGCAATGACATTAAAGACCATTCTTCGGAAGAGCTGTTCGGCATCTGCATAAGTGAGTTTTAATTCACGCATACACTGGAAGAGTTGCTCATAGCTGAAACTCGTTACTTGATTGTAATCAAAGTGCTTTAAAGCACAGAAGGTTTGTACGTGGTGCTTCACGTTGTCTCCTTCACGATCGAACCGTTTGGTCATGAAATGGGCTCTTCCATTTTCCTCCAGCAAGCGTGATGGCATCATGTGAATTCCGCAAGCCTTGGCCATGTTGTAATAGGCCATTTCTACGTTGCCATAGCCGTGACTGATTCCAAGCTGTACATCACTTACTCCATCGAGTTTGATAAGCCAATGCTCGAAGCCCTTTGGAGCTGCGGTTTGTCCGGACCGTACCTCTCCTGTTTTTTCATTCCATGCGATTACGGCTTTTGGCCGCGCCCCTCCGGCAGATGTTCCAATTTTTAAAATCTCCAAAACAGCTTGTTCTTCCTCTTTATCCAGATGGGCGGCAAATGCTTCCCGCTGTTCAAGCATTTTTTGCGCCGTTGCCACCAAACTATCAATCTCTATGGAAAACGTTCGTTTTTCCTGATTTAGCTTAGCCGGTTCAAATTCCAGAGCTCCCATGCCGCGCTTGCCAATAAAACAAAGCATTTCTAAAGGATTCATACTGTCTAAAGGTCTTCCCTGTTGTGCCAGCCAAATGTTAATCAGTTGGTTCCCATATTTATCGGGTAACGCATCTGCTAACAATCCCGGCAATCCTTTGAAGGTGTCGTAAGCAGCATTTCTATCCGCGCGAAGTTCAGGAAAAAAAAACCGGTTCCTGTTATCATAAATCGGCATTTTAAGTGGTGAGATGTCCCATATTAATCGCTTGAATTTTGGGTCGTATTCAAATACGGCTATCCCTCGTTCTGCATCCCATGCCACTGCGCCGACTAATTCATTCCATATTTTCACTTCCGCTAAGACCATGGCTTACCAGTTTGGTTCATTTTTATTTTCATCGCCTTTAATTTTACTTCTGGCCCGTTGGCGCTTTTCTTTCTGCTGTTTCAGAAGTGCGAGTGGACTGAGCGTATCTCTTACTTCAAACGCCCCCAGGACCGATAATTGATCTAAAACGCGCAAGACCTGAATGAGCGTGGCAACAGTTACTGTTTCACCCCTTTCAAGTAAACTTAATGTAGAACGACTTATTCCCGCTGCCGTTGATAGTTCACTCTGCGTTTTGTTCTGCTCCATTCGGTGGTGCCTGACAAATATCCCGATGTACTCAGCCAGTGCTTTGTCGCTCATGGACGCCCATTCTATGAATGAAATATCAGTCATAATGTATTTTTAATGTTTATAACGAATGAAAAATCATTCAAATATAGTACAATCGAATGAAATTATGTCCGTTTTTATGGACATATACTTGAAATGTGTTCATTTTACCGTTCAATGCATTCCAATGCGCGGCTCACTGGCCTACTAGTCAATTGCCCATTCCCTTCACCAACCTCGCTTTCGCCAGTCCAATTACAGCGGTCAATTCTTCCAATGTTGCATGCTGGATTGCCGAGACGGTTTTAAATGTTTTCATTAAATCCTGCTGTGTCTTCGGACCAATGCCTGGAATATCCAACAATGCAGACGTAAGACTCGCTTTGCTGCGTTTGTTGCGGTGATGCGTAATTCCGAAACGGTGTGCCTCGTTGCGCATAAACTGGATTACTTTCAAACTTTCAGATCGTTTGTCTATGTAAATCGGTAAGTTGTCGCCTGGAAAGAAAATCTCCTCCAATCGTTTGGCAATCCCACAAATGGCTACTTTTCCGCGCAAGTCTAATTTTTCGAGCGCTTTCAATGCGGCGCTCAATTGGCCTTTTCCACCATCAATCACAATGAGTTGTGGCAGACTTTGTTGTTCATCAAGTAGTCGTTTGTATCGGCGATACACAACTTCTTCCATAGTGGCAAAATCATCCGGTCCTTCAACGGTTTTCACATTGAAATGCCTGTAATCTTTTTTACTTGGCTTCCCATTTCTGAATACAACACACGCTGAAACAGCATTGGTTCCCTGTATATTGGAGTTGTCAAAACATTCAATATGCAGTGGGATTTCTTTCAGTCGAAAATCTGTTTTAATTTGCCCCAGAATGCGGTTCGTGTGCTTTTCGGGATCAATTATTTTTTCTTGCTTTTGTTTTTCAAGTTTGTAAAACTTGGCGTTTCTCAATGATAAATCAATTAATTCCTTTTTGTCACCGCGCTGTGGCACAGAAAACTTGATGCCTTCTAAATCAAACCCAACAGGTTCAACAAGCAAAATTTCTTTAGACTGACTTTCAAAGCGTTCACGCAATTCAGGAATCACATAACTGAGCACTTCATCGCTTGATTCGTTGAGCTTCTTTTTCACTTCAGCAGTATAGGCATGAATAATAGCACCATTGTGTATACTGAGATAATTTACAAAAGCACTTTCGGGCTCATTGATTAATGTGCAAACATCAACCTCATGAATTGACGGAGAGACAATTGTCGACTTCGCGCGATAGCTTTCCAGTGTGTCTATTTTTTCTTTCAATTGCTGTGCTTGTTCGTACTCCAACTTTTCGGCGCGTTGTTGCATGCGTTGCTTTAGAAAACCAATCACCGAACCAATATTTCCCTTTAACAGTTGTTCTATTTGGACAATCTGCTCTTCATAGTCTTGTTGTTTTTCATGTCCAACACAGCCACCTCTGCAGTTTCCAATGTGGTATTCAAGGCAAACTTTGTATTTCTTTTCCTCTATTTTTTGCTTCGAAAGATCGAGCGAACAGGTCCGTAAAAGGTAAAGTTCTTTGATGAGTGCTAGCAATGTTTGCATGACTTTACCGCTGGGGTAGGGTCCAAAATACTTTGAACCGTCTTTGATCAGTTGTCGCGTTGAAAACACTCTTGGAAAAGCTTCGTTTTTAACGCAAATCCAAGGATATGTTTTATCGTCTTTGAGTTGAATATTGTAACGCGGCTGGTACGATTTGATGAGGTTATTTTCAAGGAGCAGCGCGTCTAGCTCAGTATTGACAACGATGTATTCAATATTGACAATTTTTCGAACAAGAACGGATGTTTTATAATTGTCTTGTGTTTTATTGAAATAGGAGGAGACACGCTTTTTTAAATTTTTTGCTTTCCCAACATAAATAATGACACCTCGAGCGTCAAAATATTGATAAACACCAGGCTTCTCAGGCAGCGTTTTAATCTTTAATTGCAATTCAGTCGAAAAGTGACTCATGCCTTAAAGATAAGAAGAAGAAAGATTAAGAAGTCCAAAAGTTCAAGTCATAAACTGCTGAAATATTTCAATTTGAAATAATCTCAAACAATTCATTTAGATCTGGCGAAATAATAATTTCGATCCGGCGATTTTTGGATTTGTCTTTAGGATCAACTGGGTGAAATTCAGAACGACCTCCAGCCATTAATTGCGCAGGATTCATTTTAGAATTGGTCAAGAAAATGTCAACGACAGAAGTCGCTCTCAAAACAGATAATTCCCAGTTTGAAGTTGGATGAGTGGTGCTTACCAGTTTGTCAGTATCGGTGTGGCCTTCAACAATAATCTCCAATTCTTTTTCATTCTCAAGCACTTTGGCCAATTCGACCAATGCCTTCTTTCCATTGGGTTCAACGGCAGTGCTTCCTGAAGCAAACAATAGTTTTGCCTCCATGCTGACATAGATTTTACCATTCTTTTGTACGACTGATAATCCTTGACTTTCAAATCCGCGCAAGGCAGCAGCCACTTTCGCCTTAAGTTGCTGTGTCGCTTCATCTTTGCGTTGAATGGCTTCTTCAAGTTCATTCACACGTTGTTCGCGTTCAGAAAGTAATTGTTGTTTGGTTTTTAATTCTGCTTCAAGTGTAATCAATGCATCTTCTTTGCGCTGAAGCTCAATGTTTTTGGCTTCTAACTCAGACTGTAAAGTGGCTGTTTCTTTTGCTCCAGAGGCCTTCAAGCGATCAAATGCTTGTTCCAACGATTCATTTTGCTGAGCCATTTTGTCGTACTGAATTTGAAGAATGCGGAATTGTGTCCCCAACTTGCTTGTATCACTTTTGAGGCCACTGACTTCTTTGGTCAACACGTTGTAGCGTGCTTCAAAATCTTTTGCCTTTCCCTCGAAATCCAAAGAACTTCTTTTAAATGCTTCAAGTTCTTCACTGCATTTTTTCTCTCTTTCTAAAAGGTCATTGTATTTCTTTGCTGGTACACAAGCACCAAGGACAAGAAGTGTGGTAAATAGAAGGGTCTTACGCATAACATTCGCTTTTAACAAATATCCTGAAGATAAGAACGCACAATGAAGCCGGTTCAATGATTTATAAACAAGGGTTTTTGAATAACGAAGACTATTCGAAAAGTGGGCAGCTCACAGATGCTGTTTTTTCTGCTCGACAAGCATTGAAACTGATTGATATTTCATGGGTGTTGCTGCTGTAATTTTTGAGCGGTGATGTTGTGAGATCAAATGAATACATGATCGAAAACTTGTGGTTTAATTTGTAACCCGCAAAAAAGATGATGGCATCTGAATTCCGATAGCCAAGGCCAAAATCAAACATGTTACGAATGTCCACAGAAGTTTGTAAATCAATTGCTAACGGTCCTCTTGAAGGGATTTTTACAAGCGCCGAAGGAAACAAAGTGATTTGGTCATTGATGCGCATGCGATAGCTAGCATTCAAAAGAGCATGCCTTCTGTAATAGGAATCATAACCAAGCTGGGCCCATTTATAATTCAAAAGGTTTTGCAATACAAATCCGAAATAATAATTCTTCCCATTCCACCAGGCGCCAAAAGACGCATCTGGCGATACAAAGTTGGCTTCTTTGGTAATTTGAGGATCTGGTTTAAGCGTAACACTCCCGCTTGGGTCATATCCGGTTTGAATAATTCCACCATACACTCCCAATGATAGTCGATTGTCGCGTGTAAAATTGAAGTGCCCGGCATAAGCGACATTAAAACGATTTGTCTTAAATTGTCCAATTTGATCATTTTCTACACGCATACCAATTCCGTGTCTTGCGCTTAAAAATTCCTTTCGTTTTGACCTGAGAGGAGCACTCAACGACAGGAACCCACTTTTTGGAGCCCCCTCGAAACCAACCCATTGAGACCGAAAAAGAGTATGAATATCTATACACGACTTGATGCCGGCATGTGCTGGATTCATGGCAAACTGATGGAAGGCCCATTGCGAATATTGCGGCAATTGTTGTGACCACAATTGTCCCGTCAAAAACATGATCAACGTTATGTAAGCAAGGGTTTTCATCGGATCAGCGTAATACTTCCTTTAAACTCCTTTTTTTCATCGTCACGCAACTTAACAATGTAGAAATAAACACCCTCAGCAGCGGCCTTTTCGTTTATTGTTCCGTCCCAGGCTTTTTTATCCGTGTAACCTATAGATTGAAAAATTTCTTGTCCCCAACGGTTAAAAATTTGTACAAAACAATTCGGATATTTCTCGACTCCACCGATTTCCCAGGTATCGTTAATGCCATCTTCGTTCGGAGAAAAAGTGGTGGGAATAATGAGAGGGTCATCAATTGAAATGGTTACATAATCATATTGAGTGCAGCCATTTTGCGTTGCTGTTAGTGTATAAATCGTTGTCTCCTCCGGATGAACAAATGGTGTTAAACTCAGGGTATCACTGATGTTGTAGCTTGGAGTCCACTCATAGGTGGTGGTGGTTGTACTTCCAAGTAACTGCGTCGTGGCTCCTTGTTCAATCACTTGATCAACACCGGCATTCAGCGGAAATGAATACACCGAAATAGGATTAGATGCAGCAGTAACAAATTGTGAACATTGAGCATAACAGTTGGTTTCGACCGAAATAATGTCCCCATCCTGAATATCGCTTGATGAATAAAAATGATCTGACGTTACCGCAACTAAAACACCATTCACATACCAAGTGAAAGGACTATTGTCGGGACAATCAAAAATAATTGCATTCGCTGTAAATGCTTGATTGACGCAGACACTGGTAACGGATCCATCTATAACAACTCCAGCTGACGAACGATCTACCGCCGGACCAGTAGCAGAAATATCGAACGTGCATTCAGCAGCAATACTAACGCCATTGCCACTCAAATCACCCGACACAACAATGTAATAAGTAGTATTTGCTAGTAAACTAGTAGCGTTTAAGGTGAAATTTGCCTGACCATTTCCCTCGCAATTGCCTATTTCAGTGTAAGTATCAGATTGACAGGGGACGGCTGCCTCTAGCAGCGTTGCCTGTAATGCTATTCCTTGTCCGGGAGCGTTTTGAAAAACAAGATTATTGAAGGCTACAGAGACGTTTCCGCCAACGGTGTTCGTTGTAAACTTGAACCAGATTGTATTATTCGCCGTGAAACAGAAATTAAAATCATCTTCGCAGTTCGCACACAAAGTTTTATTTGCACCAAGATTGTTAACGGTATAAACCTGTAAAGGACATAATTCTAAGGCGTTAGTGCACGTATTGTAGGCCTCTTGCCCAAATGCAAAACAGGCATAAAATGGCATTAACAAATAAATAACAACCCTCAATTTCATGTATAAAAAGCCTGTATTTCCGATAAAATTAATTCAATCTACACAACTTGAAGCATAAAATGCATAGCTTTATTTTGCTTTTTAACAATGCTCTCAAACAGTTTGGCACAGAATTCGTTTGGGGCGGCTCAAATATGTGATCATGAAACGAATAATTACGCTATCCTTTTTCTTTCTTTCAATTTCAGGTCTGTTGAGGGCTCAATATGTCAGTTATGAAACACAATCGAAGTGGCAACTTGGATTTAATGTTGGCGGAACCTGGAGCACAACGGATGTAAAGTACAAAACCTCTGCCGGCTGGGGATTGACCCTTGGACGCTCATTTAACTACGATTATGGAAGAAGGCTTTCCTTTGATTTAAGAGGGCGTTACCTGCAAGGATATTGGTACGGACAAGATTACTCTACAACTGATTCAGTTGGCTTTACAGGCATTGCGGCAAAACCCTACATGGATTCCTTGGGATTTTCTGTTAACAATTTCCAAGCTCAAGTACACCGTCTATCATTGGAGTTGGTTTTACACGCAAATGGTCTCAGAGAACGAACACGTTGGGATCCTTATATTTTTGGAGGAATAGGTTTGACGTGGCACCAGACTTTTGGAGATTTATATGCAAATGATACACTCGGGGGCATTTATAATTATGACGCAAACGATGTTAGCAAACCTGCTCTTAGTGCGCTAATGGACCAAGTCTATGAAACCGCTTTGGATGGCAGTAACAAAAACACATTTCGTGTAAACGTAATGCCAAGTTTAGGGTTTGGAATTGGGTATCAAGTCGCACCGAACGTAACGATTGGACTTGAACATAAAAGCACTTTCACCGGACTGGATGATTTTGATGGAGTTGTGAAAGCAAGCAAATACAGGCAAGATATTTATCACTACACTTCTGGTTTTATCAATTTTAGATTTAAGGCCCATCATCGAGAAGACAACCCAACCTCCACCACGTCTTCGAGTGAAGTAACACCAACTCCACCGTGTATTCCACCAACAATTAATTTTATACAGCCAAGCGGAGCGGGCCAAACCGTGAACGCAATCAATTACAATGTAATCGCCGCTATTCCTAATGCAGGTGGCAGACAGAACATCGTATACAAGGTAAATGGAGTTAATAACCTGAATTACACGTATAATCCCAAAACTGAGCGATTTGAAAGCAATGTTATCCTTAACGAGGGAGTGAATACGTTTGAGATTACGGTTTCAAATGCATGTGGAACCGTAACAAAAACAATTGATTTATCTTATCAAAAATGCACACTTCCCGTCATTCAGACTATTGTTCCTTCTTCTGAATCAATGACAGTTAGTAATGCTAATTTTTCTTTCAGCGCGAATGTGCAGCAGGTATCCAACCAGCAAGGTATTGTGGTAACTGTAAATAACAGAAGTTTCACGACCTTTGGGTTCAACGCAACGAACGGTAGCTTAAGCGGAACTGTTGTATTGACTCCAGGAAGCAATACGTTTGTCATAACTGCAAACAATAGTTGTGGTTCGGTAACGAATACCTTTGTAATTAATTATCTGCAGTGCAAAGCACCAACGATTAGCATGATCGTTCCAAGCGGCACATTGCCAACAGTTAGTCAGGCGCAGTATTCAATTTCCGCGAAACTTGAAAACATAACATCATCACAAGAAATAAAATTCACACAAAACAATCAAGTTGTACCTGGATTTACATTCAATGCTGCAACAAGCATTTTAAGTGCTAATGTAACATTGAATCCAGGGAGTAATGCATTTGTTATTACCGTCACAAACGACTGTGGAACGGATGCAGAATCGTTTAATGTGATTTACCAAAATTGCATTCCTCCGGTTATCTCTATGTTGAACCCTACAACTTCTGGAACAACTGTCGCGAGCCCAGCATTTACACTTTCTGCGACAATTTCCAACACAACAAATCAGGGAATCAGCATCACACAAAACAACCGAAGCATCACAAATTTTGGATATAACACCGCGAATGGAACACTTCAAAGCTCCTTAACGCTTCTGCCTGGGTTAAACACATTTGTTATAACCGCAACAAACAATTGTGGCAATGATTCGGAGACAATTACAGTTAATTATCAAAACTGTGTTGCGCCGGTAATTGCACTGATTTCACCAGCCTCTTCAGGACTTTCTGTAACTTCTGCGGCATATACCTTTAAGGCCACAGCAACAAATATTACGTCAGCGCAAGAAGTTTCTTTAAAATTAAACGGAACAACAGTATCCAATGTAAGTTTCAATGCGTCAAATGGAATGGTTTCTGCCAATGTTAATTTAGCTGCAGGCGCAAATACATTCGTAATTGCCGGAACAAACAGTTGTGGCACGGATGCGGAGACTGTACTTATAAATTATACGAGTTGCACTCCTCCTGTAATTACCGTGAGCGCGCCAACTAATGGTTCAACCGTTTCAAGTGGCAGTATTGATTTGACTGCGACCATTCAAAATGCTGCTGGACAATCGCCAACAATGACAATAAACACGAGAAGTTACAACATCAGCGGATATAATCCATCAACTGGGAGCCTTCAAATGAATGTTCCACTAGTTCCTGGACAAAACACAATTGTAATTTCTGTAACAAATGCATGTGGATCCGATACAGAAACGATAACAGTGAATTACGAAAATTGTAAACCTCCAGTTTTGTCAATTTCAAGTCCGGCAAATAGTGGTTTAACAGTCACCCAAGCTGCGTACACACTTTCTGGAAACGCTTCGAATATTTCAAACGGACAGCAACTTCAAATTACTCAGAATGGTGCTGCCTTGTCAAACGTGGTTGTGAATAATGGTGCGTTTTCTACCAATGTTAATTTGACGTCAGGCTTAAACACATTTGTTTTGAAAGCGAACAATTCTTGTGGTACGGATTCAAAAACGATTTTGGTGACGTATGATAATTGTGTTCCACCTGTCATTAATGTTGTTAGTCCATTAAATGGTTCAACAGTTTCAAAAAGCACCGTTGAATTGAATTTACAGATTCAAAATGCCGCAGGTCAGCAACCAACCGTCACAATAAATAACAGAAGCTATAATGTAACAGGATATAATCCCACAACAGGATTATTGGTGATGAACCTTCCTCTTTCGCAGGGAACGAACACCATTGTTATTTCAGTTAGCAATGCATGCGGAACCGACACAGAGACGATCATTGTGAATTATCAACTAGACGATCAAAAAATAAAAATTTGCTATAAAGAGCAAGGCGCAACATCTGCGAAAACCATTGAGATACCAGCATCTGCTTGGCCATCTTATCAAGCTCTTGGTGCGGTCCTTGGCGAGTGCACCCAAATTAACAATCCGGGCGGCGGAAGCACAGGCACAGGCACTTTGAACTCTGGAGGCGGGTTAGGCAGGGATACCGGCACCGGAACGATAAATACAGAGGGCACTTCTAATGGCAGCTCTGTTGGCACGGGCGCAGGCAGACCGGGAACTGGATCAACTTCTTCAGGGACAAATGGAAACGGTACAAACACCAATTCAGGAACAGGCGGTACAAATAGCCCGGCGAAACCAGGTGCAGGAAAAACAGCTGAACCAACCCCAGAAAATTTAGATCCAAAGAAACCATCCACTGAGGAGAATAAAAAAGAACAAGAAAAGCAAGAAGACCCGCCTAAAAAAGAGGGAGAAGGAGGAAAATAGTCGCCATTTTTAATTTTTTTAAGAAAGACTGCGTTAGTAACGTGGTCTTTTTTGTTGAAAAACAGACACCTTAATCATTTGATAATTTTCAAAAATCAAATCAACTCGTTATATTCGCACCCTTAAAGAAAATTAAATGGCTTTAATAGGAAAAATTCGTGAAAAATCAGGGCTTTTAGTAGTTCTAATCGGTATCGCATTATTTGCCTTCATTCTTGGTGATTGGAGAAAGATGACCCAAGGATCAGAAGACCAATATGGTTATGGTACTGTTTATGGTGAAAAAGTAGAATACGCAAAATTCGAAGAAGCAATTGGAAAATTCCAGGAGCAGGATAGAATGCAGTTTCAACAGCAGCAGCGTGAATACACGCAGAAAGACCAAGACGCCTCAGCAGACAAAGCTTGGAATTATATTGTAGAAACAACCATTTTTGACAAGGAATTTGCTGAATTGGGAATTGATGTGAGCGAGTCTGAATTCGATGCTTACCTCTACGGAACAGATGGTTTTGCAGTGTTGCCTGAGTTAGCGCAAGGCTTTACCGATTCATTGACAGGTCAGTTCAACGCTAAAATGCTTGAAAAGAGAATTGATGAAATGGAAACATCAAGCGATCCAAAGGTTCAGAAACAATGGGAAGACAATAAAAAATATTACATCGATCGCAGAAAGCAAGAGAAGTATTTTGAATTGGTTGGACAAGGATTGTATGTAACAAAATTGGAGGCTGAAGAAGAGTACTTCGCTCAAAAAGAAGTGAAGAGCGCATCGTTTGTTGTTCGCCGTTATTCTGAAATTTTGGATGATGACATCAAGGTTTCAGATTCAGAATTAAAATCTTACTACGAGGAGCACAAAAAAGATAAAAAATACGAAAACAGATCTGCTAGCCGTGAAGTGAAGTATTTTGACGTAGTAATCAATCCTTCAAAAACGGATTCAGCTAAGTTCAATCGCACAATGACTGAGTTAAAGGCAGGATTTGCTGCAACAACAGAAGATTCTTTGTACGTGCTTAAAAACAGCGACATTAAATTCTATTCGTCCTTGAAGTTTGCTACAGCAGTGCCTGAAGGAAATGAAAAAGCACAAAAACTGCAGTCTTATCCGAAGTATTTGGATACTGTTTTCAATACTGCAAAAGTTGGACAGATTGTTGGCCCATACGACAACCAAGGAAATGTGGTTATCTCCAAAGTTCTTGGTTTCACACCGTCAAGATTGAAAGCAAGACATATTTTGTTGTCAACAAATCAGTCAAAAGACAAGAAAATTATCGATCAAAAACAAAAGACTGCTGACAGTTTGATGAAATTGATAAACAAAGACAATTTTGCTGAGTTTGTAACCAAGTTTAGTGATGATAAAGGTTCAGTTCCTCAGGGTGGATTAATTGACAACTTCATCGAGGTGGATATGGTACCTGAATTTGCTTCATTCTGCGCCACAAAACCAGTTGGTTCTATTGGTACGGTGAAAACAATGTATGGTATTCACATTATTGAAGTGTTGGAGCGTGACGCTACAAATTTCCCTTTACTAGCCTCTGTTGCCAAAACGTTTAAAGCGAGTCAAGAAACGATAGATCGCAAAGAAAGCGAAGTGTATAATCTTCTTTACAAATTGGAAGCGAAGATTTCTAAGAAGTCAGATATCAAAGCTAAGTTGGAACTTTTTGATACGATTGCACAACAAGCTGGGTACTTCGTTCGTCCAGTTAGCATTCAAGATGAAGCACCGAAATTATATGGCTTCAACACAACGTTTGCAGAGGATAAAATTCTTAAGTTGGCGTTCTCAGAAGAGTCTATGGTTGGAGATTTAACAACTGCTCCGATCAAAGACAAGGACCGTTATATCATTGCAATCGTTTCGTCTATCAAAGCGAAAGGAGTTCCAACTTTTGAGGATGCTGAAATGACAATGAAAAAAGATTTAATTGAAGAGAAAAAAGCGAAGCGATTTACAAACCAGTTGTTGAAAGACAAGAACCTGAATGCAATGGCTAAGCGCGCAAACTCTGAAGTGATGAAAGCTGAAGTTACTTTCGGAAACCCGCAAATTACGGGCGCTGGTTTTGAACCGGAAGTTGTAGGAGCTTTGTTCTCAGGCCTGAAGGATGGTCAAAGAACATTGCCTCTGAAAGGTAAAATGGGGGTTTATGTTATTCGTATTGACAAAACAACGAAAGCCCCAACTGCAGCGAATTACAATGTTGAAAAAGACCAGTTGTTTGCTTCAGTGAAAGGCAGCCTGCAAGGACAGGTTATCAGTGCCTTGAAGAAAAAGGCGGATGTCATCGATAATAGAAGATTACTTAAGGCTGGAATCAGACGTTAAGAGTAGTTTTAGTGCATAGAAATTTGGGGAGGCATATGTCTCCCCTTTTTATTTTCTTAAACGGTAGATTTTACCGGGCAGCGAATCAATGGCGTTTTTCATTTCAAGTTGAAATAACAATACATTGATTTGTGAGGATGGTTTTCCACTTTTGATGGAAAGGATATCAATGTGTTCTTTTTCCGTTTCAGCCAATAAATCATAAATGACTTTTTCATCCTGTGTTAATTCGAGGCAAATCTTTTGTTGCTTGTTTGAATTGCTATCATTGGTCCAATTCATTTGAGTTAAAAAATCTTGTCCATTCATTACTAAATGCGCTTTATTCGTTTTAATTAACGAGTTGCAACCTGCAGATTGTTCTTGTCCAATATTACCGGGAAAAGCAAATACATCCCGATTATAATCGTTGGCCAAATCTGCAGTAATAAGCGATCCACCTGAAAGCTTGCTTTCAACAACAATCGTGGCATCTGTCATTCCAGCAACAATTCTGTTTCTCATTGGGAAATTTTCTCGATCAGGCTTGGTTCCGGGAAGAAACTCAGTTAATAATCCCCCATTTTCTATCATTTGTTCTGCGATTTTCCGATGAACGTATGGGTATATCCGATCAAGGCCATGCCCCAAAACACCAATTGTACTGATATTCTTTTTAACACACAGTTGATGCGCGCAGATATCTATTCCATATGCCATTCCACTGATTACTTGAATTTCCTGGTCTTCAAAACGCTCAATCAATTCTTCACAAATGCGTTTTCCGTATCCAGTTGCAGCCCTTGTTCCTACTATTGCAACAGTTTTCGTTCCATTGATTTCATAATTTCCTTTGCCAAATAAAACGATGGGTGCATCAACGCATTGTCGGAGCCTTCTGGGATAATCGTTGTCAAGGTAGAAGTGCATTCTAATTTGATTTCGTGAGATGAATTCAAGTTCCTTATCCGCTTTTTCTAGCGCCGCAGTTCTGTTCATTTGCTTTAAAACGCTTTTACTGATGGTGGTTTGCTGGTGCAGGCACATAATAGACTCCTGAAAAACCGCTTCGGGACTTCCCGTTTTGGATACCAGTTGTGCGGCCTTTTTAGGACCTATTCCTTGCAAAAAAGAAAGCCCTAACTGAAAATGTTGTTCAGTGTAATTCAAGTTGATCGAGGTTAAAGGTTTATATTGAAGATACGAAAAAATGACATTTCATCAACCGATTTGACGCAAAAAGGGCTTAATTCAACTAAAATTCTATTTTTGTGTAACTACTTACAAACCCAATGAAATACTTACTGTTTTTTTTTATTAATGTGTTGCTTTGTACTCAGCTACTTAGCCAAATTACCGGAAGAGTTCTCAATCGAGAGTCAGGCCTCCCTCTTGAAAACGCGATCATTTCAACCAACGATGGAAAACAGGCAACCACGGATTTCGAAGGCAAATTTTCACTTTTTGTTGACCGTTTCCCTGCAACATTGATTACACGATTTAATGGACTTCCTAACGACACAACCATCGTTTCCTCTTCAATAGCAGAAATAATTATATACCTGGGCGGTGAATTGAAAACAATTGAAGCTGTCGTGGTTACAGCAGGCAGAAGAAGGCAAAAAGTGGAGGATGTTGCTATTTCCATGGAAATATTAAAACCAGGATTGATTAACAATAAAGCACTTACAAGTCTGGATCAAGCGGTGAATCAAAGTCCGGGCGTCTTTGCAATGGATGGTCAGGTAAGTATTCGTGGTGGCGGAGGTTACGCTTATGGTGCTGGAAGTCGTGTTTTATTAATTTGGAATGGAATACCAATGTTGTCGCCAGATGTTGGGGATGTGAAATGGAATAGCGTTCCAATGGAAAATGCTTCTCAAATTGAAATTATTAAAGGAGCTTCCTCGGTACTATATGGCAGTGGTGCGCTTAACGGGATTATTTCAATGGTTGAAAAAGAACCTTCAACCAAGGGTGAATTAAAGGTGCGCGCAATGACAGGGGTTTATGGTGACCCAAAGAGAACATCCTTAAAGTGGTGGACACGCAACCCAATGTACCATTCTGTAGACGTATTCAATGGAAAGTCTTTTGATCGTTTTGGATACACGATTGGTGTGAATGGATTTAAAAATGAAGGATATAAAAAGGGCGCTCTAGAAGACAGGGCAAGACTAAGTGGATCCCTTTATTTTAAGCCTTCGCGCAATTTAAAGTTAGGGATGTTTTACAGTGGACAATACCAATATACAGGTAACTTTATTCTATGGGAAAATGATTCTTTGGGCTACATAGCTCAAGGTATGGGAAGTACATTGAGCTATCAAAAATCAATTCGAGTAAACGTCGATCCCTATTTGAAATTTACCGATCGATTTAACAACAAACACGAATTAAAAACGAGGTATTATCTCGTAACGACAGGAGACTTAACCAATGTTTTTGCGTCTTCCAAAGCAGCGATGTATTATGCAAATTATCAATTTCAAAAGCAATTTGCAGGAAAATCAACGCTTACCGCAGGAACAACTGTTTCTGCAAATCAAATTATTAGTCCTGTCTTTGGCGATCACACTTCTAACAATGCAGCCGCTTATATCCAATATGAAAAAAAATGGAACGACATTGACATAACAGTTGGTTCGAGGGCTGAATATTTTGAGATGGATGGAAAACGAGGAGACTCCGACTTCTATTTTGGTAATGATACAGCCGCCATGTCAAAACTGCCAGTTTATCCAATTCTTAGAGCAGGTGTGCACTACGCTGTAAATAAACTGACACATTTAAGAGCATCCTTTGGACAAGGAATAAGATTTCCTTCAGTTGCTGAGCGATTTGCCGCGACTTCCAATGGGGGAGTTGTAATTTTCCCAAATCCAAACTTGAGACCAGAAGTGGGTTGGGCATCTGAATTAGGGATTAAGCAAATTGTTCCACTTGGAGACTGGAAGGGCATGATAGATATTGCTGGGTTCATCAACAAGTACAGCAACATGATTGAATACACCTATGGCTTATATAACCCGGACACAGTGATCATTACAGCTGCAAACCTTTCTAGTTGGATTGGATTTCAGGCACAAAATGCAGAAAAAGCCAAAATCACAGGGATTGAGTTTTCTTTCAACAGCTCTGGAAAGATTAAGAATGTAGAAATTATTTCCTTAATTGGTTATACGTACATGTCTCCTGTAAGCCTCAACAACAATCCAAAATACACCAATCAATTTTCTGATTCCGGTTCAAACATGTTGAAATACCGATTCAAGCACCTCGCCAAGGGGGATATCGAAATCAACTATAAAAAATACAGTTTTGGTGTTTCTTGCAGGTACAATAGTTTTATGACGAATATCGACAATGTTTTTCTTTCAGATTTAGACCCAACAAATAATGAACTATATGTTTTACCGGGATTGTCTGAATACCGCCAAAAGTTCAATCAGGGCTCTTTGGTTGTTGATCTGCGAGCTGCTTTCAAGTTAAAAGATAAATTGCGTTTAGCTTTTTTAGTCAATAATGTATTGAATCAAGAATACACATCGCGACCAGCAGATATTCAGCCGCCACGAACATTTTTAATTCAACTTCAGGCCGAAATATAGTCGATCCTTTATTTTTTCATTGATTATTCGGCAAAATTGGTATTTTAGCAACTAAGCCAATACTACTTAAAACTATACTGTTTATGAAAATAACTGTACTTCTATTATTTTTCCTTCCATTTATTGCAACAAGTCAAATCGTTGGAAAGGTTATTCAAAGTGATGATAAAGAGCCTGTTGTGGGGGCTAAAATAATAGCTTCAAATGGCGAAAAAGCAATCACAGATGTTGATGGGGTCTTCAATATAAACGCCACAAGTTACCCCGTCACCCTGATTACTTCGATGGCGTCTTTTTTAAATGATACCACGGTTGTAAATGCCGCAGGAGAAATAAGTATAACGTTGGACGTACCTGTTAAAACGATTTCTGCTGTTGTGGTTTCAGCTGGCCGGAGACAGCAGCGTGTTGAGGATGTAGCTGTATCAATGGAAATTATAAAGCCAACATTAATTGATAACAAGGGAATTACAGATCTTGAACAAGCAGTAGATCAGAGTCCAGGTGTTTACACCATGGATGGTCAAGTGAGTATTCGCGGTGGTTCAGGCTTTGCTTATGGAACAGGGAGCCGTGTGTTATTGCTATGGAACGGCATGCCTTTATTGTCAGGATACGCTGGCGATACGCAGTGGAATGCAATACCGATGGAACAAGCAGCTCAAATTGAAATTATGAAGGGTGCATCTTCTGTTTTGTATGGAAGTGGCGCCTTAAACGGAGTGATTGCATTAACAGAGAAAGAACCAGGACTTAAGCCTGAAACAAAAGTAAAGATTCAGACGGGTGTATATGGTGATCCAAAAAGGGCATCTTTACGTTGGTGGAATACCAACCCGATGAATCAACAAGTCGAGATTTATCGTGGCCAAATGTTCAAACAAACGGGTTACACGCTCTCCACAACTTTTTTCAGAAACGATGGATACCGTCAAGGAGAAACAGAAGCAAGAGGACGTGTTAGCGGAACTGTTTATTTCCGTTTTAACAATTTATCTCGACTAAAAGCAGGGATTGGGTACAATTATCAAATGCAAAAAACAGGAAACTTCCTTATCTGGCAAAGTGATACCCTTGGTTACACTCCAAGTGGAGGCGCTGATACAAGCAATGCAGCTTCAACGTTAACTTATAATTTTGGTCAACGATTATTCATCGACCCTTACTTGAAATTTACGGATAAAAAGAACAATAAACATTCCCTAAAAACGCGCATCTATTTTGCGAACAACGAAAACCTTACGAATACTAGCCAAAGTAATGGTGCTACGATTTATTTTACGGATTACCAGTTCCAACGAAAATTTTCAGGTGGAACAACCGTGACAGCAGGGACCTCCAACATTTACAATTCGGTTAGTTCTAGTCTTTTCGGCAACCATAATTCAAACAATTTATCAATGTATAGCCAGTTCGAACGAAAGATCAACAAACTTGATGTGACAGGTGGCTTGCGTTTGGAACATTTTATCATGGATGGCCGAACGGGAGATTCGGATTTTTCTTACGGCAATGATACAAATAGCTTGGCAAAAATTCCGGTTTATCCGATATTGCGATTAGGACTGCATTATGAGCTGATGAAATACACGCATTTGAGAGCATCATTTGGCCAAGGAATTAGATACCCCTCTGTAGCTGAGCGTTATACTCAAACGAGTGTAGGTTCTCTCAACATTTTTCCGAATGCGAACCTTCGCCCAGAAGTTGGTTGGGCAGCTGAAATTGGCATAAAGCAGGGAGTAAAAATTGGTGAGTGGAAAGGAATGTTAGACGTTGCTGGATTCATCAACGAATACAGCAACATGATGGAATTTACATTTGGATTGTATAAACCTGATTCCGTCATGCTAACTTCTCAAAACTTTCAAAATTATATTGGCTTCCAAGCGCAAAATGCAGAAAGAGCAAGAATCTCTGGTATTGAATTCTCCTTCAATAGTTCAGGAAGTATTGGCAATGTGCAAATAGTCTCATTATTGGGCTACACTTATATGAATCCAGTTACATTGAATAACAGCCCATCTTATTTAGCAAACATGTCTGATTCAACAAGTAACATGTTAAAATACCGATTCAACCATTTGGCAAAAGCCGATGTGGAGGTCACGTATAAAAAGTTTAGCGCAGGCTTCTCGATGCGCTATAATAGCAACATGACTAATATTGATAAAGTGTTCCAGGAAGATTTGGATCCCGGCATAACCGAAATTTATATTCTTCCGGGATTGAAAGCTTACCGTGAGAAATACAACAAGGGAGCACTTGTTTTTGATGCAAGGATTGCACTACCTTCGTCGGATAATTACCGAGTAAGTTTGATTGTAAATAATATTTTGAATGCCGAATACACCTCAAGACCAGGGGATATTCAGCCTCCACGATCTTTCTTGATGCAGGTGCAAATGAAGTTTTAATGAAAGTTCTCGGAGTAATACCTGCTCGATACGGTTCTTCAAGGTTTCCTGGAAAACCTTTAATTGACCTCAAAGGAAAATCCATGATTCAAAGAGTTTATGAGGGGGCAAAACAATGCACTCTCTTTGAAGAAGTGGTAGTTGCAACAGACGATCAACGGATATTCGATGCGGTTCATATGTTCGGAGGCAAAGCTATGATGACGAGCCAATCACATCCAAGTGGAACGGATCGTTGTGCTGAAGTCGCAAAAACGTATCCGCAAATGGATGTTGTTGTAAACATTCAGGGAGATGAGCCATTGGTTGATTTTCGTCAGTTGGAGCAATTAATAAAGGCTTTTGATGACAGGGAAACACAAATTGCAACTTTGGGAAATAAATCAGTTTCCATGGATGACCTTTTGAACCCAAATCGCATTAAAATAGTTGTCAATAAGGCAGCTGAAGCTATTTATTTTAGTAGAAGTCCAATTCCAAATTTTCATCACGCGAAACAAGATCCATTGTCTTCTTATCCTTATTTAAGACACATTGGCTTGTATGCATACCGATCAACTATTTTAAGTGAGTTAACGGCACTTGAGCCCACGGCGCTTGAACAAACAGAGTCGTTGGAGCAATTGCGCTGGTTGTATCATGGGTATGCGATAAAGGTGGTAGAAACAACTATTGAGACACCGAATATTGACGTTCCTGAAGATGTAGAGAAAGTATTAAATCTACTGTAAAATACCTCTTTTTAAAAATGCTACTTGCAGACAAATGCAATTTTGCCTAACTTCGTTTAATGGTATCTGTTGAAGAACTGATTGGAAATCTTTTGCTGCGTCACAATTGTGTGATTGTTCCCACTTTTGGTGGCTTCGTTGCAAAACGTATCCCAGCAGCTATCGATCTTGAAAAAGGCATCATGCAGCCCCCAGGTAAAGCCTTGCTTTTTAATCGTCAACTCATTAACAATGACGGACTTTTAACGGCAGAATTTGCATCCCAAAACGCATTAGATTACTCTACAGCATCAGGAATAATTAATAAACTTGTTGATTCTTGGAATGATCAATTAAAAGCGGGTGCCCGTGTAGCAATTGACAGGGTAGGGTTTTTATATTTTGATCAAGAAAAAAATGTCTGTTTTGAACAAGACCGTTTTTTCAATCTTTTGCTTGAAGCATATGGATTGGGCAAGGTGCATTTTACGCCCGTCGAAGATGCCCCGGTTGTGCTAGTTGAGGAAGATAAATTAAGTGTAGAGGAACCGAAAATAATTGAACACCCAGCTTTAAAAGCACGCTCCAATGCATGGAAATATGTTGCCGCAGCTTGTTTTTTACCAATAGCATTTTATTCTTACTGGATTCCTGCTAAAACAAATGTGCTTCAATCGGGAATGATATCTGCAAAAGATTTTAATCCTTTCCACAAGAATGCTTTGGGAAAATACAAAGCTGAAAAATTACAATCCCAAATCCAAGAGCTTAAAGAAGCCGATTTTAATCCAACTATAACGGCCGCAGGAAACGGAACATACGAATTTGACGCTGGGTTGAAATTTCCAGTACAAATGCCAAAGGAAATTGAGAATCCACCGACAACTGAAAAACCACAAACGGAGCTGCCTTATCAATTGATTGTAGGATGTTTTGGCAGCGATAGCAACGTTGAAAACATGCTGGCACAGCTTCGTAATAAAGGTGTTGAAGGCTATGTATATGACGTTTCAAATGGCTTAAAAAGAGTCAGTGCTGGAGGGTCATCCTCTGACAATGAATTGCGCAACCGCCAAAATGAGTTGAATGTCAAGGGGATCAAAGGTTGGATCTTTTCAGGAAAGTAAACCTCTTCGGTGATTCCTATTATCTTTACACTTCTAAATTATAATCTATGAAAAGAATACTTGTTTCTATTCTATTTCTTGCTGCATTTTCTCAAGTAAAAGCGCAGGCTTTCGGCTATTCAGAGCCAGTAAAAAATGCAGAGGGAAGTAATTACCAGTTTACGAAAGTTGCTCATTTAGATGCGACACCTGTCCAAAGTCAAGGACAAACTGGAACTTGTTGGAGTTTTTCGGCATTGTCATTTTTTGAGTCAGAATTAATTCGTAAAGGCAATAAAAACCCTGAAATATTATCAGAAATGTTTGTTGTGCGAAAAGCTTACGAAAGTAAAGCACAAAAATACATTCGAATGGACGGTAAGATCAATTTCTCTGAGGGAGGTGCATTCCATGATATTCCATACGTAATTAGAAACTATGGAATTGTTCCTGAGAAAGTATATCAAGGTTTGAATTACGGGAGTGAAACCCATGACCACAGTGAACTTTTTTCCGTTTTAAACGGCGCTGTTCAGGGAATGCTTACTAGCATGCAAAACTCTAGCGATGGTATTTCTAATGCTTGGATGAGTGCGCTGAATGGTATTTTAGATGCCTATCTTGGTGCGGATGTTAAGGAGTTTGAATTAAATGGTAAGAAATACACGCCGCAATCATATGCAAAAGCAATTGGTTTGAATATGGACGAGTATATTTCATTGACTTCATTTACGAATCATCCGATGAATCAGAAGTGTATGCTCGAAATTCCAGATAACTGGGCATGGGGAGAAAGTTACAATGTTGGTTTAACGGACCTTTTTGATGCGTGTGAGTATGCATTGAAAAATGGCTACACCTTAGCGTGGGGAGCAGATGTTTCTGAAAAAGGATTCAGTTTCCGTAATGGTTTGGCAATTGTACCGCAGGATCCTTCAACCATTGATGTGCAAGGTCGTGATAACAAGAATTTCTCTGATGCTGGAGCCGATAAATCATCAAATGCATTTGTAACACCGCAAAAAGAACTTGAAATCACACCTGAATTGCGCCAAAAAGGATACGACTCTAAAGTGACGACTGATGACCACGGAATGCACATAGTTGGCTTGTACAAAGATCAAAATGGAACCCGCTACCTTTTGGTTAAAAACTCTTGGGGAACAGGTAACTACCCGAAAGGATTCCTTTACGTTTCAGAGAATTATTTCAAGTACAAAACAATTAATATCTATTTGCATAAAGATGGGTTATCTCCTGATTTAAAGAAGAAGCTTAGCACGAAGTAATATTAAATTTTTGCCTTTTTGTCATTTTGACACTAATTTGACGTAATTTGAAATACTTAACTATTGCTTTATGGAACGTCTGACCCCAGCCGAAGAATCGGTCATGTTAAAATTG
>CAISOQ010000484.1 GCA_903887095.1 uncultured Flavobacteriia bacterium | reverse complement strand
CCCAATCTGTGGGCTAATGGTGCATATAGAAATTTGGTTTCAGATGCAATTTTCAATTGTTTATCCGGACGCATACTACCGAGCGTACGCATGTTGTGCAAACGATCAGCAAGCTTGACCAAAACCACCCGAATATCATCCGAAATGGTTAAAATCATTTTTCTAAAATTTTCTGCCTGAATGGATGCATTTTCATCAAAAACCTCCGGAATCTTTGTCAATCCATCAATAATCAATCGAACGCGTGCACCAAAAAGATCTTCGATATCCTGTAACGTAATGTGCGTATCCTCTACCGTATCATGCAAGAGAGCACAAACAACTGCCGTAGCACCCAAGCCCATCTCTTCAGCGCAAATTCTCGCTACTGCAATGGGATGATAAATGTAGGGTTCACCAGACTTTCTGCGCATTTCTTTGTGTGCCTCTACAGCAACATCAAACGCTTTACGAATTTTTCTTGTGTCATCTTTTGAGCGATCCTTCACCGCACGCAACAATCCTTTAAACGCATTTAGAATTTCTTTGCGTTCTTGCTCCAGATCGATGTTTGGGAATTTAGAAGACGACTCAGACATAATCGAATTATTTTGCAGGTAATATTTTTGCAGCAACTTCACCAAAACCTACACGAACACCATCTTTACTGGAATAGCCTCGCATAATGACAGTATCATTATCCAAAATGAATTTTCTTTCAGAACCATCATTCATTTTTAATGGTTTTGTACCCTTCCATGCAAGTTCCAACATTGACCCATAAGAATCTTCTGTTGGACCAGAAATTGTGCCTGAACCCATTAAATCTCCGCAACGAACATTACAGCCATTAACTGTATGATGCGCCAACTGTTGCGCCATGTTCCAATACATGTATTTGAAATTTGATCTACTGATGGTAGTCTCCTCTGAATTTTCGGGCTCTATAACGACTTCTAGATTGATATCATATGATTTCAACCCTTCAAACTTTAAATAGCTCAAAACTTCAGGATTTTGTGAAGGAGTTTCTACTTTAAATGGTTCAAGCGCATCCAATGTTACAATCCAAGCTGAAATGGACGAAGCAAAATTTTTCGCTAGAAAAGGCCCTAGTGGCACATACTCCCATTTTTGAATGTCGCGTGCAGACCAATCGTTGAATAGGCACATTCCAAAAATATAATCTTCTGCTTCCCCTGTTGAAATACTGTCACCCAAGGGTTTTCCATCATATGTAATAAACGCCATTTCCAACTCAAAATCCAACTGTCTGGAAGCTGAGAAAATCGGATCTTGGTCATCAGCAGGTTTGATTTGACCTTTCGGACGATAAATCGACTGACCTGATAGAATTACAGAACTTGCTCTACCGTGGTATCCAACAGGAATCCAAAGCCAATTTGGCAACAAAGCGTTCGCCGGATCACGGAACATTACACCAACATTCGTTGCATGCTCCTTCGACGAGTAAAAATCTGTGTAATCTCCTATTTGAACTGGCATGCACATTTCAATCTGATCAGCAGAAATCAGAACCTGAGCAACATGGTGTTCATTTTTTTGCAAATCATCTTGATCAGCTCGTAATAACTTGGAAATACGATTGCGCAACTCTCGTGTAGCCTTCTTGCCTTTCTTCATCAATGGATTTAAAAATTCATTGTCAAAATCAGAAAGTTCAAAAGAAAGATTCTCCATGTAACCCAACACGTAGAGCGTTTTAAGGTCGAGCACATGATCACCAATACGCACGCCAACTCGTGGTGTCAATTGATGAGTTTTGAAAATTCCAAATGGCAAATTCTGAATTGGAAAATCTGAATTAGCAGGGACATTCACCCATGATGTTAAAGTAGGATTATTTGCAGCAATTGACATGTGTAGTATATAAATTGTAATTAAATATAAGAAATTAAACGTTAAATCTGAAATGCATGATGTCGCCATCTTCGACAACATATTCTTTTCCTTCCACTTTGAACTTGCCAGCATCTTTCACAGCAGATTCTGAACCTAGCGTGGTGAAATCACCATATTTCATTACTTCAGCGCGGATAAAACCTTTTTCAAAGTCGGTATGAATAACCCCTGCAGCTTGCGGAGCAGTCATTCCCTTTTTAATTGTCCAGGCACGAACTTCTTTTTCTCCAACCGTAAAATAAGTTTGAAGATTCAATAAACTATAGGCAGAACGTATCAATCGATTCACACCAGGTTCGTCCAAACCTAATTCATCCAAAAACATTTGTCGTTCATCATACGTCTCAAGCTCAGTGATGTCCGCCTCTATTTTTGCACCAATAACCAATACCTCAGCATTTTCAGCCTTCACAGCATCTTTTACTTTCTCCACGTATTCGTTACCTGTTTTAACAGAACCTTCATCCACATTGCAGAGATACAATACAGGTTTTGATGTAATCAACTGAAATTTTTGAACGATTTCGAGTTCTTTCTCATCAAAATCAAGCGACCTTACAGATTTGCCTTGCTCTAAGGCTGTTTTTATTTTCGCAGCTACCTCATTTTCCTTCACAACTTCTTTGTCACCAGATTTCAGCATTCTGGCAATTGAAACAATTCTTTTCTCTATCGTTTCAAGATCTTTTAATTGAAGCTCAATATCGATTATTTCTTTGTCACGAATTGGATTTACACTTCCATCCACATGGATAATATTTCCATCATCAAAACAACGCAAGACATGAATAATGGCATCTGTTTCACGAATATTTGCGGGAAATTGATTCCCCAATCCTTCACCCTTGGAAGCACCTTTAACCAACCCAGCAATATCCACAATTTCCATGGTTGTAGGCATAACTCGCTGAGGATTTGCCAATGATTCAAGGACTTCTAATCGATTATCCGGAACTGAAATTGTACCGACATTCGGTTCTATTGTACAAAATGGAAAATTGGCTGATTGTGCCTTCGCATTGGATAAACAATTAAACAATGTTGATTTCCCCACATTTGGCAAGCCAACGATACCACACTGTAATGACATAGTTAAAAATTTTTGCAAAGATAATTAT
>CAISOQ010000483.1 GCA_903887095.1 uncultured Flavobacteriia bacterium | reverse complement strand
CTTTTCTTTTGGATAAGAATAGACTCTGTGGTCCTCGTATAATGAATCTTCAATGTCAACAAACTTTCTTAGCCGCTCAATTCCCTCCATGATCTTGCTGCTATCGCTAACATGAACCAACGCTCCCCAATCGCCTCCTTCATTCGCAAAAAAGTAAACGGGATCCTGCAAATTCAAGCCATAAAGTTTTCCCTGTCCTAAAATAAATTCGTAAGAAAACAGATCACGGAAAGGAACTTTATTGAAGTAAAGCATACCGCTTGTTTCTCGAGCAACATCTAAAATGTACGCTCTACCGATGAAATCTCCATCCGGCAGTCTGTCTTCCAATCTTGGAATATCTTTCTTTTTGAAAATATATGGCCGCAGAAATAAGAATGCGCCAAGAGCAGCAGCAAGAATAAAGATTATACTGAACTTTTTAAACATGGCCGAGGCTTATTTCGACATCACATAGATACTGTTTAACAAATCAAGTAAGTACTTACCTGAATTCTCATAACTGCCTTCAAAGCTATAGATGAGCTCGAATGTTGTTTTTTCTTTCGTTGTTTCAGATGTCGTCAAGTGCATTGCTCCTGTTTTGCCTCTCATCGCATCAATGATTTCATTTTCTCGTTCATCAAAGAAGTCACGCGGGAATTTTTCGATGGCTTTTGCCCAATCGATGTAACCATACATAAAACCACTTTTCTTGCTTTTCTTGGCTTCAGTGCGCGAAAGTGCCTCCGCACCGTATCCATCAGAATGATTCACTGCAAGATCTTCATCATTTGTAAAGATGAATAAACCATTTTTATTCAACATGTACAATGGTGCTGCCTCCAAAATAGCATCTTCGTACACCCAATAATTGCCTTTGTTTTTAAAGCGAGAAGTGAGTCTGGATAAATGATTCAATACTTTTTCAGGAATGTCTCCACGGTCAGTTGTAAAACCTAACGTAAAAATTGGCAAATCCTCTTCAGCCTCAACTTCCTTTTCGATGTACTCAAACGTCTCTTCGTCGTAGCTGAATTCAATTTTAGTTGTTTTGATTTTTTTTATCCCATTGAATGTTCCGAACATACTTCCTTTGTAGGTATTGAACAAAGCATCCTTGTTGATGAATTCATTTAATAGCTCTATAGTCAACACATTGGTTGAAATTTGCACATTTTTTTCGTCTGTAAGAATTGGCATTATTACTTTATACGCCTGCTCATAAGCTTCTCGCATATCAACGTTGTAAGTAAAATAAGCCGTATTGTTTTTATTAATGTATTTCAAAACATGCTTGTCGAACTTCGAATCATTCATTTTCTCATAAATGGAACCGAGTTCAGGTCCATACCGTGCCTCCATTTTGAATTCCACCGAACTTTCATGCAGAATCAGATCTCCAAGCATCACATTTCCAGTATATAACTCCTTGATATCTTCGTAAAGTGTTGGGAACATAGTTTCAAAATACCAAAGTCCCTGTGCGTTTTGAAGACTGCGGGAATTATCCAAATAAAAGATTCCTTCGGACTCATGTGTCAATTGTTGCGCAAAACGGTTATCATAATTTACCAAATTGACTTTACGAATAAGCAATTCTGTGCACAATTTATCCAAAAAAGCAGCCTGCATTACCACTTGCACACTGTCGCGTAATTCGTAATAATTTTTTTGGTTTGGGTCCTCTCCTAATGACGGAACATTGTAGGAATCTATATCTGATTCTTCCGGCATTTCCTCCTCAAAAACATCCTCTTTGTTCTCTTCCTCATCCAATCCATAGGTGTCAAATGGATTTTCATTTCCTCTTGCATACCATATCGAATCAGTTGCAGCATCAACCTTTTCCATCGTGGGTTCAACACGAATTAAAAGTGCTGAATTTCCTTTTATAATAAGGTTATTGAAATAAGAGCCGTAAAATTCAACTCCTTCATAAGGACTTTCAATTTGTTCAAAATCATCAAAAACTTGAAAAAGATCCGCCTTGTTTTTTATTCCAAATGTAAAACCAGACACCTCATATTCATCACCTTTACCGTAAAAAACATTTAATTTTTGATCGAAATCGATCCCTGAATCTTTCATGGTTTTACCCGAAGTAGATCCATCAAAAAGTTCTTGTTGTACTTCCTCCATGAATTCGTATTTCACAAGGTCATCCAGTGAAATTTTCTGAAGAAGCGTGAAATTATTAATGCTGAAAACGGTTACAGCATCCTTTGGAATCAAATCCTCGGAACGTTGTGCGAAGGAAATACTTGAAACGAAAAGTATTATAAATAAAACGGCTGATCTCACGAAAGAAAAATTTAACGCTTTCAAATTCAACATACAGCTGCGAATTTAAGAAAATATAGCGTCTAATTCTTCAAAGGTGATAGATAGATGGTATTTTCCAAAACATCTGCATTTTGAGAAAGCACGAAAGGATTGGTTTTTATCATTACGGCTAACTTATTGCTCGAAAGCACCGCAGATGGATTGTCAAATTTTTCAACTGGTCTTTCAAAGCGCGAAATAGATGTATAATTCCCTTCTTTCAACCTATCGATTTCTTCCTGTTTGAATTCTTTTGTTTTTTTGATGGTAAATTCAGGTACCGAACGACCCATTTTTTGTCCATCCCAACTCAACCATGTATGCTCAAGTTCGGCAATATTTTTCTCTTTACTTTCCTCTTGAATTACTTCCTTTAGTGCATTTTGAAGCGCAGATATATTTGTAAAATCACATTTTAACTTGAATATATATTCATTATAGTTCTCTTCAAGGGTGACATTTGAAATTCCAGGTTTACCTTCTAATTTGGACTTAAAAGCTGCTACTTTTTGCTGTATTTCTTCTAAGCTAGGAACCCTTCTCCCCTCAAGACTGTCCAATGCAAGAATAGAGTTGATCTTTATTTTGCTTGAGCTAAGATTCACCGTGTATTTGAATGTTCCACTGCCGTCATTTTTAATCGCAATATCATCAATGATTTCAATACATGAACTTAGCGTAAATGTTAAACTGATAAAAAGTAAATAAAAAACATTTTTCATACGTGTTATTTGTTTTTTAAAGGTCATACGGAATGGCCTTTTTCATGCTGCGAATTTAGACAATTCACCATTGTCAAAAAGGATACCAAACTTATCACCAAAAAACAGACAGCTTTCCAGTTGTAACTCCCGATTCCAATGCGTCATGTGCTTTTGCTATTTCTGCTGCAGGAAAAATACCGCCTACTTGAGGCACAATAGCACCCTCTGAATGCAAGCGAACAACTTCTCGAAGGCAATGTGCTAATACATCAGGTTTGTTGTCGGCAATTTTCAGCATATTGACTCCAAGAACATTTTTGGAGCGCATCATTAGTCCGACAGGTAAAATCAAACCCATTTTTTTCAAGAAGTTTAGTTGGGAGAAAATACCAAACTTAGCGCTGGTAAGTTCAGAACCTCCAAAAAGAACCAACCTTCCACCAGAACCAATGAGCGACATGTCTTTTTTAAATGTTGAACCAGCAACAGGATTATAAGAAACATCTAATCGTTCATTTTTTAGAATCGATTTCAACTGCTGCGCATAGTCCGACTTTTTGTAATTGATAACATAATCCGCCCCTAATGATTTGACAAGAGTTGCCTTTTTTTCATCACCAATTTTCGCATAAACTGTTGCGCCGCGCAATTTCGCCAATTGAATCAGAATAGTACCTACACCACCTGCCGCAGCATGAATCAAAACATTTTCTCCCGATCTAATCGGAGATAAATATTCAGCCATGTAATATGCTGTAACCGCTTGCGTGCACAATGCCATCGCTTCCTGCGCCGGCAGTTCATTAATCACTGCTGTTGCTCGGTATTGCGTTACGACATGTTTGGCATATCCGCCAAAGCGACAAAATGCGACAACACGACTTCCGATTGCTTCTTTTGGTACATTTTCGCCTACTTCAACTATCCTTCCAACAACTTCATACCCAACCACACATGGCATTGGCGGTGCTTCGCGATAGAGACCACGTCGCGCCATGACATCCGCATAATTTAATCCAAAGGCTTCGGTTTCGATTAAAACATCATCACCTTCAGGCCGATCGATTGAAAGATTTCGTCGCTCAAAACTTTCTTCAGCGCCTCCTTTTTTGACCAAGAAAATGGCCTCCGAATTAATTTTTGTCATTTTTTCCCTCGATAATTATCACAATTTCACCTTTTGGCGGATGATTTTCGTAATATGCCTTTACTTCCAACGCACTCCCTCGTTTATATTCCTCATAAATCTTAGAAATTTCGCGGACAACACAAACGTTTCGCTCCGCACCAATAAATTCTGCAATCTGATCTAAACATTTCACCAAACGGTGCGGTGATTCATAAAGAATAATTGTTCTATCCTCCTCAGCCAATCGCACTAATTTAGTTTGACGGCCTTTTTTATGTGGCAAAAAACCCTCAAAAACAAAACGATCACATGGAAATCCACTGGCAACAAGCGCAGGCACAAACGCAGTGGGGCCAGGCAAACATTCGATAGCAATCCCCTGCGCTGCGCATTCGCGAGCGAGCAAAAATCCTGGGTCTGAGATGCCGGGTGTACCAGCATCAGACACCAATAAAGTCAATGTGTTTGATTTAATTTTTTCCATGGCACCTTGCAATGAACGATGTTCATTGTGCGCATGGAAGGGAAATACAGGTTTAGAAATTTCAAAATGAGCTAGTAATTTCTTCGTTACCCGCGTGTCCTCGGCATAGATCATATCACATTCACGAAACATCCTCAATGCTCTTAAGGTAATGTCCTCCAAATTTCCAATTGGAGTGGGTACAATGCATAGTTTAGCCATGTTTATTATTTAACGCGTCAAAGTAACGTAATCTTGAAGCAAAGTTTGCAAAAATTCCAATCGTTTTGCAGGTGTTTCTTTCAAGTCGATCAAACGGGCCGACTCATCCGCCAATTGGGAGGCAAACAACTTTGTTTCAGAATTTGGATGTTTTTTCAATCGCTGAAGGGTATTTTTGATCAATAACATGTCTTCATCTGTAAAGCGAGTTACCTCAGGATAGGTTGGAACAGCATTAAAATTCTTAGGCAGGGCTAAAAGATCTTTAAGTTGAAGCTGTCTCACAGGGCGATTGCGAATCACAACCGTATTTGCCATCATATCACCCAAACGCTGTCTATACTGCGTCAACCCTGTAAAAACGGCACCTAAAAATCCAAGTGCGAACCAGAAAATCAAAAAGAAATCAGCACTGATCCATAAAAAATCTGCTTTAAATAGCCACCGTGTAAAGACCTCCTTCAAGCCAGGTCGTTCACCTTCAAGCGTAACAACTCTGATGCCCATCGCAAACTTTCCGAGTGTTTGACCTTTGGTGATGTATTCCACCAATGGATTGTAGAAAATCCAGGGTAATTTAATGAGAAGTAGGTTCACAAAAAGTTGAGTTCCATAATCCGTGAAAACATTTGAAAGATTAAATGCCAAGCTGAAAATCACGAAATAAACTAAAAAAACTAAGAAGTCGATTGAAGCAGCAGCAACGCGCTGCATGGTTGAGGCTAGGTCGTATTCTATTCTGACGTGCTGGGCAGATTCAAATTCAATCGTCTTCAAGATGTGTGTTTTGGCGAATTTAATGAAAAGATTAATGTCGTATTTAAAGCCATTCTAAATTATGTTTCTGACATTTCTGTGACAATACTGGTTGAAAGTCTTTGCAAATTTGTAGGCTCAAGCGATGCGCTAGTGTTAGAACATTTGAATATAGCAGCTTTTACTCATAAAAATCTCGAGGTTACTGAGATTGGTATGCTGCATATTGAAGAGCAAGAACAAAAGGAAAGGCTTTCTTCTCTAAAATCTGCCTTTGGCTTCAGCGAATTAATGTTTCTTTCTACGTGCAACAGGGTAGAATTTACTTTCTGCACCGATCAGATTGTTTCGCAAAGCTTTCTTACAGCTGTTTTTGAAACATTGTACCCCAACTTCACTGAGAATCAAATTGAAACCTTTTCATCCAGCGCAGAATTAACAAGTGGAATCCAAGCAGTTAATCACATTCTGAATGTTGCTTCTTCCATCGATTCAATGGTCATCGGAGAAAGAGAAATCATCACGCAAGTAAGAAGTGCTTTTGAGCGTTGTCGTTCCAATGGTTTAACAGGTGATTTGATTCGACTGGTAATGCGTCACACAATTGAGACAGCAAAAAAAGTGTATACGGAAACGAGCATTGCCAAAAAGCCAGTATCTGTCGTTTCGCTTGCCTATCATCGATTGCGTGATATGAACATTTCATTGGATGCAAGAATTCTGATCATTGGAGCAGGAATGACCAATACGAACATGAGTCGTTTTCTGAAGAAGCATGGTTTTACGAAGTTTGTGGTATTTAACAGAACTCTTTCGAAAGCAGAGAAATTGGCACACGACCTCCATGGACAAGCGTTGCCTCTTTCTGCCTTAGATTCCTATTCTGAAGGATTTGATGTAATCATTTCCTGCACAGGCGCTGACAGTCACATTATTACCCCAGAAATTTATCACAACCTATTGGCTGGTGATGAAGGACGCAAAGTTGTTATTGACATAGCGCTACCACAGGACCTTGATCCTCAAATTATTGAATCGCACAATGTCACTCATATTTCAGTGAATGTTTTACAGAAAATATCAAATGAAAATCTGAAAGAACGTTCAAAAGAAATAGCACATGTAGAAAGTATAATTACTGCATCTCTTGAAGAATTCAAGCAAATTCATCGCATTCGAGAAGTAGAAATCGCCATGCGTGAGGTTCCTGAAAAAGTGAAAGAAATACGCTCAACGGCTGTCAATGAAATTTTTAAAAAAGACATTGATATGCTCGATGAAAATTCAAAGGATGTGCTAGAGAAAGTGCTTGGCTATATGGAAAAAAAATACATGAGCGTACCTATGATCATGGCCAAGGAAATTCTAATAAACAAAGACTGAATGCAACATATTCGTATCGGTTCTCGGGGAAGTGACTTAGCACTTTGGCAAGCGAACCATGTTAAAAAACAACTAGAAGCACTTGGCAGTTCCGTTGAAATCAAAATTATAGTTACAGAAGGTGATGCTATTCAAAACTTGAGTTTCGACAAATTAGAAGGCAAAGGTTTTTTTACGAAAGAAATCGAAACTGCCCTTCTAAATAATGAAATTGATTTAGCGGTTCACTCTCATAAAGATCTTGAAACAGAGCAACCCAAAGGACTTGTTGTCGCCGCTGTTTCGGAGCGCGAAGACCCAGCAGATTTGCTTTTGATCCGAAAGGAAAAAGTTGATACTTTGCAACTCTGGTCCTTGGCGGAACAATCAATCATCGGAACATCATCGGCAAGAAGAAAGTCGCAGGTTAGAGGATTCAGACCAGACGCAGAAATAAAAGATTTGCGTGGAAATGTTCCTACCCGCATTCAAAAATTAAGAGATGGTCAATATGACGCAATTCTCCTGGCTAAAGCAGGTGTTGACCGGTTGAAGATTGAACTAAGTGAATTTCATGTCGAAAGGCTGGATCCAGAGGAATTCATTCCTGCCCCTGCTCAAGGAGTTCTTGCTCTTCAGATTCGCGAGGGAGATCAAGAACTTTTAAAATTTCTTGCAAAGATGAATCATTCAGTTGTTCAGGAGCGAATAGCAGTTGAACGAAAAGTGCTGAATTTACTTCAAGGAGGTTGTCAACTTCCCCTGGGGGTTTATTGTGCTGAAAATGGCATTGTTTACGTTTCGCATTGCCAAAATTGGGAAGATGGTGCAAATTGGTTCGAATACGAAACAGATGATCATGAATCCTTGCCAGAAATCATTGTAGAAGACCTTACGTCGATACAAGATTGATAAAATCCATTTACATATCCAGATCTCAGACCGACGTTCCTTTACTACTTAAATTTTGTTCGGAACAGGGCATCCATTTAGAATCTAAATCGATGATTTCATTTGTCGGACTTGATTTCAAGGTAGAAGAATCATTTGATGTCGTATTTTTTTCAAGCCCTCGAAGTGTTCAATTTTTTCTAGAAAAACACACGTTATCTGGTCAAATTTTAATGGGTTGTGTTGGTCATGCAACAGCAGATGAACTAGCTAAATGGGGACTTCGTGCATCTTTTATTGGAAGCAATGCAGGACATCCAGAACAAGTTGGGGCATCCTTTAAAAACTGGTTAGGCAATCGAAAAGTACTTTTTCCCTTGTCTTTAAACAGTAATAAAACCATTACTTCCCAAATACCCACTGAGCAAAAGTTGGAAATTGCGGTTTATCAAACAATTTCCACTCCACAACAAATCGAAAAGGCAGATCTATATGTGTTTACGAGTCCATCGAATTTGAAGGCATTTTTATCAGTAAATGAAGTGCCTCTCACTCCTGTAATTGCATGGGGAAACACGACGGCACAAGCAATTTCAAACGCGGGAATGAAACTAATTCATGTATTAAAAAGTGCAACAGAAGAAGAACTAGTTTCGTTTTTAGCAAGTCACTTAAATTAAAAAAGAAAGGCCTCCATTTCTGAAGGCCTTTGCACTAACTATTCGAATCAATTATTTCACTACAAATTGAAGTACTTTTTGTGCCGAAGCAGTTTTAACTGTCATCATGTACGTTCCAGCTGCAAGTTTTGATGTATCCATCATAACCAAATTAGAGCCAGCTGCCGCCATGACAGAATTAGTTTGAACAACCTTTCCTGTAATATCTACGATTTGAATTGCCGTATTTTGTGACATAGCAACAGAAAATCTTAGGTTTACCTCTTGATCTGCAGGATTTGGATAAAGTGCCAACTCATCTATTGTTCCTGCTTCTGCAATTCCAAGAACCAATTCATCTGACTGTGGTCCAAGATAGAGATTGATATCGTCCAAGTAGAAATTGTTTCCACCATTGCCTTCAAAACGGAATTTATATCTGAAATTATCTACCCAGTATTCACTCGTTACATTGATCATATGAACTGTTACCCAATCAGCAGCACTAGAAGGCGCCCATGACGTAGAAGATGTCAATGTCGATAATGAATTTCCGCTCAATGTTTTACGTTGGACCCAACTATCACCACAATTATTTGTGACAAAAACTTTTAATGCTTCAAGATTAGCAGATGTTTTTTTCCGGTATGCATATCGGAAGCTTAACGTGACTTGTGCACCATTTGACGCAACTGCAGACAAATCAACTGGAGCAGCGATTAATTCATCGATGTTTGATCCCGATTGTCCAAAGTTGGCCACTTTCACACATTTTGCTCCAGAGTGACTCACCGTATTATCAATAACAAATGTATTGTTGTTATTTCCATTGAATACTTCCCAATTTGCCAACGAAGACAAAGATGTGTAATTCTCGAATCCTTCAAAGAATGGCAAGCTATAAGAGGAAGGATAAACGTGTACATAAGCTGTTTTAGTTTCCACATCCGTATTCGATCCGTCTGTTGCAGAAAGCGTTACGGCGTAAACTCCAGGTGTATTGTATACTACCACCGGATTTTGCTCAGTCGAAGTTGCTGGACTTCCAGACTCAAATGTCCAATTCCATCCAGTAACAGCATTGTAAGAATCATCTGAAAAAGAAATTGAATCCCCTAGACACACGGCTGTTTTGTTTGACGTAAATTCCGCTTTGCACAAGTATGTTGAACCATCGGCACCCGTTGCAGTGAGGTTAGCCGACTGCCAAAGGTTTTTTCGTCCTGTGCTCGTCAATTGCAGAGCAGCTCGCATTCTATCGACTTGACCTTGTGTAAACATCTTGGAACAATAAGAGTAGTCCATATAGTTTTCTACATTGTCTTTCTGATCTATTCCAAAATAAGGGTCAATTGAAGTGCACGAATTCACATTCAATCCACAATATGTTACACCAATACAATTAGGTGTGTCATCAACGTCATCATCAGTG
>CAISOQ010000482.1 GCA_903887095.1 uncultured Flavobacteriia bacterium | reverse complement strand
CTCTTGCAAGAAATAACTCAACTGAAAACCCAAAAAAATGCGGTAATACTCGCTCACTACTATCAGAATCCAGATATACAAGATATTGCAGATTATATTGGCGACAGTCTTGGCTTAGCTCAACAAGCCCAAAAATCGACAGCAGACATTATACTCTTTGCCGGAGTACATTTCATGGCAGAAACAGCCAAAATTTTAAATCCTTCACGTAAAGTACTAATACCTGACCTGAAGGCTGGTTGTAGCTTGTCAGATAGTTGCCCACCTGCACTTTTTTCTATCTTCAAAGAAAAGTATCCTGATCACAAAGTAATCAGTTACATTAACTGCAGCGCTGAGATCAAAGCCATGAGTGATGTGATCTGCACCAGCAGCAATGCAAAGAAGATCGTAGACTCCTTTCCAACATCACAACCCTTGATCTTTGCACCTGATAAAAATCTTGGTGCCTATGTCAACAAACAAACAAATAGAGAAATGCTCCTATGGAATGGTGCATGCATGGTTCATGAAATTTTCTCGGCACAAAAATTAATGAAACTCAAAGTGCAATATCCTGAAGCTCTGATCATTGCACACCCTGAATGTGAGGAGCATGTTCTTTCTTATGCAGATTTCATTGGATCAACCACACAATTACTTGATTTTACCATTAATAATTCCCACAGTAGTTACATTGTTGTTACTGAAACCGGAATTATTCATCAGATGCAAACATCATCTCCGGAAAAAAATTTCATTCCTGCACCTCCGGATAACGCATGTGCATGTAACGATTGTCCTCACATGAAGCTCAATACCTTGGAGAAGATTTATTTAGCATTAAAATATGAGCAACCAGAATTGATCATGGATGAAGAAATCATGCAAAAAGCAAGAATACCACTAGAAAGAATGCTGGAATTAAGTTGATTGCCAATTAGTTCAGAACAACAAAGGCAATGAAACTAAGCAGATAAGCAAGACCTGTCATATAAACAAGTTGAATCATCGGCCACTTCCAAGTTCCTGTTTCTCGTTTTACAATAGCGAGCGTGCTCATACATTGCATAGCCAAGACATAAAAAATTAAAAGTGATACGCCTGTAGCTAGTGTATATACCTTACTACCATCCGCCCTTACTGCGGCATCCATTTTGTTTTTCAGTGTAGTTTCTTCATCAGCAGCACCACCAACACTATAAAGGGTAGCCATTGTTCCTACAAACACTTCACGGGCAGCAAATGAAGTGATTAACGCAATTCCGATCTTCCAATCAAAACCTAATGGTTCAATTATTGGTGTTATTTTTTTACCAAGTATACCGGCAAAAGAATGCTCAAGAAGTTCCGACTTGTACTGCACATCAATAGAATCAATCAATTGTGGGTTAGATACTTTCAACTGGTTATAACGATGAGTTATAGTTTTTCGCTCTTCTGATGGTCCATAGCTGCTTAAACCCCAAAGAATTAGACTAATGACCATAATAACTTTACCAGCATCCCACACAAAAATCTTCGCCTTATCTACCATGG
>CAISOQ010000481.1 GCA_903887095.1 uncultured Flavobacteriia bacterium | reverse complement strand
TGGTTCAAAATTGGTTACTGTATATTGTAAGTTTTGGAACTCGGGCACAAATGCAGGTTTACCGTTGACATAAAGGATTGATTTTTTTATTTCAAGCCAATCTCCTGGTATTCCAACACATCGCTTAATGTAATTTTCTCTTTTATCCACTGGGCGATAAATCAAACCACCATGTTCAATGTAATTCAACCCTTTTTCAGGCATTCCTCCACGACAATAAGTAACACCTTTTGCCATTTCAGTGCGTGCTATCTGTTTCCATTTGGGCATTGAATTAAAGAAATCAAAGGCGAATGTATCAATGAATAATTCATAGGCTAAAGCTTGATCGCCAGCTGATTTATTGATGACCATATCTACCTTTTCAGGATAACGTTGTTTGAAATCCTCTCTCCAGTAATAAAAAGCTTCATCGTTCAATATTTGATGAAAATCATGTCCCATAAGCCCGTCTGGCATTCTAGGATCATATACTGCTGTATCACCAGATGGATAGTTGAAAACAACAACATCATTTCGGTTTATCTTTCCAAATCCAGGTAGACGCGTATAAGAACCTGTTTCAAGTGAGCTGTAAGATTTTATATTCACCCAAGGAACTGTGTTATGGACCAGTGGAAATGATAATGGAGTAACAGGCACTTTTGGTCCGTAAGCCAATTTGTTTACAAATAGGAAATCACCAACTACCAATGTTTTTTCCATCGATCCAGTCGGAATTTGAAATGGTTCAAAAACATATGTTCTGATGATGCTTGCCGCTACCAATGCAAACAAAATTGAATCTCCCCATTCTTTTACTTTTGATTTTACACCAGGTTTTTCTCTGGTTACAGCATTCAATCCAAGTGCAATAACATGTCCAAGTACTGGTAAAGAAAGAAAGAGCACCAAATGATCGCCCCATTTTCGTTGCTCAGTTTCTCTGCTGTTTGCCCAATTGGTTTCTGGCAAAAAGGGATGATTTGATTCTAATATCTTGTTTAGTGATTCATCTGAAGGGTTTGCGGTTAAAACATTCTGTTTTCTACTAGCTATTTTATAAAAAATCAAATAAGGAAAGAATATTCCTTGAAGCGTGTCTAAAAAAGAATAATACCCAAATCGTCGAATCAGTGAGGTGTTCACTGTCGCCAGCATTACTAGATGGACCCCAGGAAATAAAAGTAACAACGACCAAAAAGGTTTGTGACACGTAATTTTAAATGCGACAAAATAATTGTATCCAGGAACCAACGCTTCCCATTTTGGACGACCAGCTTTTTCAAACAAAGTCCACCACATTGCAAGGTAGGGGTGAGCAAGAATAAGGATATAGAAGAAAAGAAAATTCATAGTCTAAAAATTGAGTACGTCATTAATCGTGTAAATACCTTTTTTATTTTGTAGCCATTCAGCAGCTATTACAGCGCCTAGGGCAAAACCTTTTCTGTTGTGTGCTTCATGACTTATCGACAAAGTATCGATGTCTGAAGTGTATTTAATTATGTGTGTTCCCGGAACATCAGGTTCTCTAAATGAAGTGATACCCAGTTGATAGTCGTTTGTGTGAGGAGGTTTTTCCTCTCCCAAAACCCATGATATATAATCTTCATTGTTTTCGAGAATTCCATTGGCTAAGGTAATGGCTGTTCCACTTGGGGCATCTAATTTCTGTAAGTGGTGAATTTCTTCTAAAGATGCTTTGTAACCAGCCTGCCCAGACATGAGTTGAGCTAGTTTTCGGTTGATTTCAAAGAAAATATTTACGCCAATCGAAAAATTGCTGGCATAAAGCAAACTTCCATTCTTTTCAGACACTAAATGTTTAACAGTGTCCATCTGATCTTGCCAGGCTGTAGTGCCAACAACAATTGGTAATTGTTGATCCATACAATACTGAATATGGTTAAATGCTAGTTCTGGACGGGTGAATTCTATGGCAACATCGGCATTGGAAAGATCACATGAGTCAATGGTTTGAGATGAATTAACCTTTGCGACGATAGAATGTCCTCGCTCAATTGCGATTCCCTCAATCACTTTGCCCATTTTTCCGTATCCGATGAGTGCTATCTTCATGATTCAAAATTGAATAAAAATAATGGAATTGGCACTTTTTTAATGAAAATTAAGGCGCATTGCAACTCCTGCAGTATTAGGTCCAATGAGCGCTGGACGAAAAGTCATAGAAAGATCTTCTGAAATATCAAAGTCTACGAAGTGTGCTTCAATCCCTGCGTCGACAATTTGAAACAAATAAACGGCACCGACTCCCAGAATTGACAGGTCTCTTTTGGTTAAATATTGATTGTAAAGTGTTAGAATTCCTTCATTGTCATATTGTTCCCAACGCATATCTGGCAATCCACCGTTTTGGCGATTTGTGTATTCATTCTTTAATGCTTTTTGTGTAAGTTGATTGCTAACAAGGAAATATCCTGTTGCACCAAGTCCAGCATAAATCAATGGAACTTTCCAAAAGGCTTTCTTCTTTCCTTTTGGCATAGCAATGTGGTTGTACAATTGCCCAGCTCCAGGAAGCACTGCTGAAAAAATAACTGCTTTTTTAGGAGAGTGTAATTTTAGTGTATCCGATGGGTTCGTTTCAATGTTTTCTTCCTGAGCGAATAAACAAAGAAAAGAAAGTTGAAAACAGACACAAAGAAATAAACGCATCAACGATTTAGAATTTCTATAATTCGGTTGAGGTCAACTTCGGAATTGAAGTTCACAATGATTTTACCTCCGCCTAAAGCAGATTTTTTAATGTCTACCCGTGCTGAAAGTTTATCTCCTAAATGTTCCTTGAATACATACTGTGTTTCACTTACAGCCATTTTGGGAGTGCTTTTTCTTGTTGTTGAATCTTCATTTCGAGGTTCAACATAGCCTTCTTTAATCAAGGCTTCGGCATCACGAACAGATAATCCATCTTCAACAATTCGTGTAAATATTGCCATTTGCAGAGCTTCATCACCTGCAGAAACAAGCGCTCTCGCATGCCCCATGGAAACAACATTGTCGCGCACTGCAGCCTGAATATCGGCAGGCAGTTTTAATAAGCGCATGTGGTTTGTGATACTTGATCTCGACTTCGCAATTTTTTGACTCAATTGATCTTGCGTTAAACTGCATTCTTCAATAAGACGCTGATAGGAGAGGGCAACTTCAATTGCATTTAAGTCTTCACGCTGAATATTTTCTACCAATGCCATTTCCAGCATTGTTTGATCGTTCGCAACGCGAATGTATGCTGGGACTTCTGTTAAACCAGCTAATTGAGAAGCTCTGAAGCGACGTTCCCCGGAAATTAATTGGTATTTGTCACGACCGAGCTTTCGAACAGTTAAAGGCTGAATAATACCATGCACTGCAATTGACTGGCTTAATTCATCCAGTGCACTTTTTTCAAAGTTTGTTCGCGGATTGAAAGGATTGGCTTCAATGCTTTCAATCGGAAGCATAGATACGGATCCAACCACACCTGCGTTGGATGATTTCGATGTAATGTCGGTTTCTGTATTTTCTAAAAGAGCACTTAAACCTTTTCCCAGGGCGGAACGCTTTTTCGGATTAGAGTTCATCGTTGATTTCAATTATTTTATCCTCGTTGCCGATTTTTGTTAAGTTATTTTTCTGAAGAATTTCTCTGGCGAAATTCAAATAGTTGATAGAGCCTTTGCTTGCCGCATCGTGCATGACGATTGTTTCACCAAAACTAGGGGCCTCGCCAAGTTTCGTGTTGCGGTGTATAACTGTATCAAACACAAGTTCTTGGAAATGAGTTTTCACTTCTTCAACCACCTGATTAGCTAATCGTAGGCGAGTGTCATACATCGTGAGTAAAATCCCCTCAATTTCCAAGTTTTGATTCAATCTTCCTTGAACAATTTTGATGGTATTTAATAATTTTCCTAGACCTTCCAATGCGAAATATTCACATTGAACTGGAATCATAACTGAATCTGCTGCTGATAAAGCATTTACTGTGATTAAGCCTAATGAAGGTGAACAATCAATAATAATGAAGTCGTACTGATCGCGAATTTTTTCCAAAGCCATTTTGAGCATCTGCTCACGATTTGGCAGGTTGATCATTTCCAATTCTGCACCAACTAAATCAATATGGGAAGGAAGGATATCTAAATTTGGATTTTGAGTCTGAATAATCAAGTCAGAAGGATGTACTTCGTTGATTAAACAATCGTAAATATTTTTTGTGTTTTTAGGATCTAAGCCAACTCCGGAAGTTGCATTAGCCTGTGGATCAGCATCTACGATTAGTGTTTTGTATTCTAAAACACCAAGACAACCACCAAGATTGATAGCTGTTGTCGTTTTTCCAACCCCTCCTTTTTGATTTGCAATAGCAATTATTTTTCCCATCAGATGCTCTTTGAAATGTAAAGATACGACTATCCGTTAGGTTAAAACAATTAAGTTTTGGTAAATTATCAACGAAACATATGTTGAAATATGCTTAAAAATAAAAGATGTAAAGTTTTTTTAGAGATCTTCAAAAGAAACAGACGTAAACGAATCGACTGAATCTTGTTCAATTGCGCTATCTGGATTGTTTTTCAACGTTTCTATCTTCGCCAATACATCTTCTAACCCTTCTCTGAATTTTTCAAAATCTTCTTTGTAAAGGAAAATTTTATGCTTTTGGTAGTTGTCGCTTCCGTTATCATTGAACGTTTTTTTGCTTTCAGTTAGGGTGATGTATAAATCATTGCCTTTCGTTGCTTTAACGTCAAAAAAGTAGGTGCGTTTTCCTGCTCTCACCACTTTTGAGTACAACTCACCGTTCTTGTCATTTTCCATATCCACCGAACATTTAACCTAACAAATATTGAAATTATTTTTATAGAAATCAAATAAGTAACAAAAACTTAATCATTCTCTTCGTTGAGCTGACGCATGTACATTTCATAATAGGTACCATTCTTTGAAAGTAACTCCTCATGCGTGCCTTCTTCAATAAGTTTTCCTTCGTCGATCACTATTATTCGATCTGCATTTCGAATCGTTGAAATACGATGACTAACAATTAAGGAGGTGCGACGAATAATCTTGTCTTTTAAATTTTCAAGTATGATTTCTTCTGTTTCAGTGTCTACTGCAGAAAGACAATCATCAAGGATTAATAATTTGGGATTTCTAATCAATGCCCTAGCTATACTAACACGTTGTTTCTGACCGCCACTAAGATTTACGCCTCTTTCTCCAAGAATTGTTTCGTATCCATCGGGGAACTCAATGATATTGTGGTGAACGTGAGCCTGTTTCGCCGCCTTCTCTAATTCATCCTGCGAGGTGGAATTGTATTTCATTCCAAATTTAATGTTGTTGGAAATAGTGTCAGAAAATAGGAAGACATCTTGAGTGACAATCCCTGATTGCTCTCTGAATTCATCCAGATTTAGGCGCGTCAAAGGTTGACCGTCAATTAATATTTGCCCGTTTGTAGGATCAAGCTGACGCATAAGTAAATGGATGATAGAAGATTTCCCGCTACCTGTTTTTCCAATTACTGCTAAAGTTTCACCTTCATAAATTTTAAAACTTATGTTTTGCAACGCTTCAATTCCAGAGTTCTCATAGGTAAGAGAAACATTGTCAAATTCAATTTCACCATGCAGTTTGAAAGATTCTTTACTCGGATTGGTAATTTGTGGTTGTAAACTTAAAAATTCGTTAATTCTAGTTTGTGAGGCTGAAGCCCGCTGAATTATTGAGGTCACCCAGCCAATACTTGCAAATGGCCATGTCAATTTATTGACGAAGAAAATAAAAGCCAAAATTCCACCTAAACTAATGCTGTGGTCATACGATTTTAATCCACCAATGTAAATTGTCAATATTGTACTAAGACCAATTAAAAATACAATTGTAGGCATGAACAAGGCATTTACAATGATTAGCGCCATCGATTTTTTCTTGTAAGAGTTCGACGAGGAAGTAAATTTGTGATGAACTTCTTTTTCTTTACTGTATGCCTTTACTACTCTAATTCCTGAAAAAGTTTCCTGAACAAGCGTTGACATTAAAGATTGCTCTTTTTGAACTTCCCTGCTGAGTTGATTCATTTTGGAAGAAACTTTATAAATCATAAAAGACATGAATGGCAATGGGAGCAATACATACAATGTCAATGTTGGACTTATTTTCACCATTTCAAGAATAACAAGAATGAACAATACAATGAGGTTTAAAGTATACATGATGCCTGGACCGAGGTACATGCGCACTTGACCAACATCTTCAGAAATACGGTTCATCAAATCACCCGTTTTATTTTTTTTGTAAAAAAGAAAATCGAGTTTTTGATATTGATCGAATATTTCGTTTTTCAAGTCGTACTCGATAAGTCGCGACATAACAATGATTGTCTGCCGCATAAGGAACAGGAAAAAGCCACTGCAAAGTGAAAAGAACATATACAAACCACCAAGCTTAAGTGACAAGAGGAGAGCGCTTTCAACATTTGTGACAGCATTTCCCTTCATCAAATCATCAATAGTTGTCTTCAAATACAAGGGCATCTGAACACCGAAATAATTTGAAACTGCGATAAATACAATCCCCAATAGAAATCGCCATTTATACTTAACGAAATATTTGTTCAAATAGCTCAGCGACTTCATACGATTAATTTCCTATTTTTGTGCCCATGTTTTGCGGACGTTGCAAAAATAAATATTCAGGTTGAATTAAGTTTATAACATATACCTTCCGAATATGTTTGAGGTAAAAAATATCGAAGAAACCAATCTCGCAGATAATCCTGTGATTGCCCAAATGAGCAAGTACGATCATGAACAATTATTGTTCTGTAATGACAATGCTACCGGTTTAAAAGCAATAATCGCTGTTCACAATACCGTTTTGGGACCTTCTTTGGGTGGGACACGCATGTGGGCCTACAATAATGAAGTTGAAGCGTTAACAGATGTGTTGCGTTTGTCGCGCGGAATGACTTACAAAAACTCAATCTCAGGATTGAATCTCGGTGGAGGCAAGGCAGTCATTATCGGTGATGCACGTACAATGAAATCAGAAGCCTTGATGCGTCGATTCGGCAAATTCGTTAACAGTCTTGGTGGTAAATATATTACTGCTGAAGATGTCGGTATCTCTCCATTGGATATGACTTGGGTAAATATGGAAACCAATCACGTGGTTGGTTTACCTGGGAAGAGTGGCGATCCTTCTCCGGTTACTGCATATGGAGTATACGTTGGTATGAAGGCATGTGCGAAGGAGCAATTTGGAAGCGATTCATTGTCTGGAAAGAAGGTCGGTGTTCAAGGTGTAGGGCATGTTGGAGAATATTTGGTTCAGTCACTTCGTAAAGAAGGAGCAGAAGTCTATATTACCGATATTCATGAGCCAACTTTGAAAAGAGTAGCCGATACGTATGGTGCCAAGGTGGTTGGCCTTGACGAGATTTATGATATTGAAATGGATATTTACGCGCCATGTGCACTTGGTGCAACGATAAACGATGATACATTAGGTCGTTTGAAGTGCTCAATTATTGCTGGAGCTGCTAACAATCAATTGAAACAAGAAGATATTCATGGCCAGGCAGTAATGAACAGAGGAATTATTTATGCTCCTGATTTTGCACTTAATGCAGGGGGTGTTATCAACTGTTATTCTGAAGTGAAGGGGTATAATTCTGAATGGGCAATGAAAAAAGCAGAAGAGATTTATCAGACCATTGGTAATATTGTAATTAGATCAAAGGCTGAGAACGTTCCGGCATATAAAATTGCCAATAAAATGGCTGAAGAGCGAATAGAAGCAATCGGTAAAGTGAAACTACCATTATAATGCTGAATAGAAGACATCTTAGAATTAAAGTACTACAAGCTCTATACGCTTATTTTCAATCGAACGAGGAAAATTATCGTAAAACAGAAAACGAATTGTTGCAGGCTGTGGAGCGCATGTATGATTTGTACATTTATTTGCTTCTGACTTTTTCTGAGCTTAAATCAATTGCAGAGTTCAGAATTGAAGAAAATAAAAAGAAAATTCGTCCTTCAAAAGAGGATTTGCAACCGAACTTAAAGCTTATAG
>CAISOQ010000480.1 GCA_903887095.1 uncultured Flavobacteriia bacterium | reverse complement strand
GTATAAGGCGAGCGGCTGAAAATGTAATACAGATTGTTTTCTGCATCCAAGGCTGCAACCAACATGCTGCACGATTGATTGCGTTTGTTCCAACCCAAAGGCTGTCCGCTGCAATCAATCATTCTCATTCCTTGTGCATATGTATGGTAGCGATTGCTGACTTTTTCCCATTCTTCACATTGTAAATCGAGAATATTTATAGCATGATTTGAAGAGTCTTTAGGATGCATAGCAATCATTGCCTTGTAAGCAGGATTAAATTTGCTATTGTTGTAATGATTGTGTGTTTTCATGTACCCCCGATTGATCAAACCGTTTGATAATTCATACATGCCTGCGTTCATCACAACATTCAATGCAAATGTATCTGCCCATTCGCAAACTGTCTTTTTTTTGCGGAATTCAGTGGCAGTATACAATTGAAAATCAAAATATTTTGGTTCAATTTTCAGGATTGTAATTTTTGAATCGCCAATTATAGAGCGTTTTGGGGCATCCGTTTCTATGATATTAATTCCCTTCGCAAGATTTTTCCATGTGTAATTTGGTTGCAATGGAGGGAGTGTATCCAACGAATCAGCAACAGTTTGGGCAAAACCGAAACTGCTGAAAAGTAGAATGAATAAGATCAAATGCTTATGCATGCTCTTTCCAATCGAATTTATGTGATTTGAACGGGAATAAATCATAGAGTTCACCACTGTAATAAAACTGATAACCAATCGCACCGAAAGAGTATGGTTTTTCATTGATTTTGATAGTAGATCCTCCCACTTTAGGATTACTCTTTGGTTCAGATTGCGGGAATCCAACATTGAATAACGTCACAAGAATTTCAGGCCGATGATCAATAGGGAAACCTGCCTTTTCCCATTGAATTTTGACTTGTTTCAGGAATAAAGCCGCATACATGTAGGAATAGTAATGATTTTTAAAGGAAGTCAGTCGTGATATGCGTTGTCCACTTGTATCAGCTCCGCTAAAATCTAACAGATGTTCATATTTTTCACCAAGGTAATACTTGCTGGATTTGTCGCGCAGGTTGTGTTCTATGTCCTTCGCTGTTTGTTCTTTAATTCCTGTCACTCCAAAAGAAAATTGCGACTCAACAGAAAGAATTTTAAGCGGACCAATCCATTTTTTGTAGGCTTCACGACCTGAGTTGAACAAGCGGATTTGCTCACCGACTAAGCATGCTACAATCAGTCTTGCTTCAACACCCGTCTGGTTTGCGACGGAGTCAATTAGTTTTTTATCCTTTGATACTGCAATTTTAAATGTTTGCCATTCTGCAATATTCATCCATTCAAAAACACTCTGATGTCGAATTTGACTCTGTTTGATTTGACTTTTCTTTAAAGCTTTCAAGTCATTTTGGTAATCCGTATCTTCTTTCAACTCGATATCAACGGCATCAAGCATTCTCAGTACCTCTGTTTGATTGTTGCTTTTCTGGTAGGCATGCAAAATGTGTTGTGCATTTTTTGGGTAATGTTTGTTCAGTAGAAGTATACGCTGCAATGCCTGGTAATCATCAAAAATAACTTTGGTAGTATCCTTTTTAAAGGATTGGTCATATTTGTCTTTGATTGCGTCAAAATAGCGATTGTTCTGATCCACGATACCGCTGTCATTTGTCAATTTAAATTTGATCGCTACATACGAAGCGGAAAGAAAAAAACCGATGAGGGCAAAAATCGTCAGGAAAGAAAAAAATGGAATCCTGAACCACTTGCTGGATAAAATACGTTTCACGTTGGATTTAATTGGTGCACAAAATTAGGCAAACGTTTTATTTATGGGAAGGTTACGCACTTTGAATTCTTGAATTCATCTTTTTCAGTGTATACTTTATTGTTTTATCTTTGCCTCAAAGAATTTTGAAAATGGCGAATAATTTATTGAAAGGAAAAAAAGGGATCATCTTCGGAGCCCTGAATAGTCAGTCGATTGCATGGCATGTAGCCGAGAAAGCACATGAGCAAGGCGCAGAGTTCGTTTTGACAAATGCTCCAATTGCAATGCGAATGGGCGAAATCAACGAATTGGCTGAGAAAACAGGATCTAAAATCATTCCTGCAGATGCAACGAGCGTTGAAGATCTTGAAAAATTGATTGCAGAATCAATGGAGATTTTAGGTGGAAAACTTGATTTTATTCTTCATTCCATTGGAATGTCTGTGAATGTTCGCAAAGGAAACCATTACACGAGTGAAAACTACGATTACACCATGAAAGGATTGGATGTATCGGCGTTGTCTTTTCATAAAGTGATGCAGACAGCTATGAAATTAGATGCCATGAACGATTGGGGTTCAATTGTAGCATTGACCTATATTGCTGCTCAGCGAGTCTTCCCTGATTACAATGATATGGCGGATAACAAGGCTTATCTAGAATCAATTGCTAGAAGTTTTGGTTACCATTATGGCGTTGCGAAAAAAGTGCGTGTCAATACAATTTCTCAATCGCCAACTATGACGACAGCAGGAAGTGGAGTGAAAGGATTCTCTGAATTTATTTCATTCTCTGATAAAATGTCACCGCTTGGAAATGCAGATGCAAATGCATGCGCAGATTACTGTATTTCATTGTTCTCAGATTTGACGAGATATGTGACAATGCAAAATCTTTTCCATGATGGAGGTTTCTCAAATACAGGAGTAACCACACAAGTGATCGAACAATTCGGAAAATAATTTTCGAATCAACTTATAGTATAAACCACGGTTCGCCGTGGTTTTTTTATTTATTCACAACACTTTTCTAGATTTTGCGTTGAACTAAAAAAAGACGTTATGAAATACTTGCTCGTATGTTTTTTGATTCCTTTGGTTGGTTTTTCTCAACCGCTGAATATGAAAGGAAGCCAGGGCGGAATAGTAAGCTTTGGCGTTAGAACCACTATCAGTGCCTTTAATGATGGCCTAACTGGAAATGTTGGCACTGGAGTTGGGGGGCAATTCCGGCTTCAGTTTGCGGATAAGGTAAATTCTGATTGGTTCTTTGATTACATTACTAGTGATATTGGTGAGTTTGCCAATCGGACAGATTACCACATCGGTTGGAGTGTCATGTTTTACCCAGGAATGGAATTAACACCTCGTTTTAGACCTTACGTATTAGCTGGTCACTGTTTTGATTATTCAAGATTAGAAGATAATTCCAATAGGAACAATTTTGATGAACGCTGGAGTTCCGCAGTTCAAGGAGGATTGGGGGTTCATTACAACCTCACACAGCGATTGGATTTATCGGCGGTTTGCCAGTACATGGTGCATCTTGGAAATCATGTGCATGCTGAAAAGGAAAATGGTTTAGTCGTGTTCCATAATGAAAAAGGTGCCAGTTTGGAAGGTCATTTATTGTTTCATTTTGGAATTAATTATAAAATTAGCGACTTATGGTAAGAGTTTTCTTTCTTGTTGTTTTTTGTGGGCTATTTTTCGGTGCATTGTGCCAAGAAAAATATGTTTCACAAGGATTATTAAAAGCAACGGCTACAATTTCTCCTTCATTTATGCTTAATCGAAGTGAACAGAATATTTATTTGAATGGTTACTTGGAATACTATGTAGACGATCACCTTAGCTTGCGCGGAGAAACGTATTTATTCATCGATGGTACAAATAGTAATCCCGATTACTCACATTTTATTCATCAAGCCGTTCGAACATATTTTGGTGCGTTTTTACATGCAGGAAAGAAGAATTGGGATAAATACCTTGGTTTGCAGCCCGGATTAACGCTAATGCGTCCAAATAGCAGTGTAAGTTCGGATCTAAAAGCCTGTCCATCATTTGCTCTTCATGCTGGAACAACCTATTACGTGTGGAAGTATTTTCATTTTTTTGCCGATATCGCTTACGTTAACTCCATTTACAGAGGAACATCAATCGGTTCAATGAAAACAGATGAGATTATTTTCTCTGCTGGATTAGGATTTCAGCTAATGACAAAAAAGAACTAATTGTTCGCAAAGAATATCGCATTGGCAAAGAATAACTTCCCATTTTCCCAAAATCCTCTGAACAACGGATTATCGATCATATAGATTAAGCAGCCTTCACCCATGTTTTCTTGTCCAAAAACGAGCGATTTTGATTGGTTGGGCAATGCCTGGCTACCAGCAAAACCATTCAGGGGTTTCGCATTGTCTTCTAAATAAACCACGTTTGATCCGTTTTCAAGCCATTCATATGCATCACTGCTCAATTTCAAGCTATAATAACTATCGCCATAACCAAATGCCAAAGGATTCGTCTGTTCAACTTTGCACTTAAAAACAGCACCTGTTATTGTGTTTTTAATCATTTCACGCTCTCTTGCGCTGTATTGAATGTGCGCATGTTCGTGTCTTGAGGGATCTACAGAATCGTCTTTTTCTTTCGATTTTTCAGATGATTTTGGTTTTAATTGATAACCTTCTTTTCCAGCGAAAATAGCAGCTGCAGAACCAATAGCTATGATTTTTCCGCCATTGTGAATCCATTCTTTGATTGACTGCTGTGCCGCGTCACCGTTGAGTTCTGAATACCATCCTTCTGGTACGATTAGAACATCGTATTCATCTAATATACTTCGTGTTAAATTTTCTTGTTTGAGGCGCGATATAGGATAATCCAAGTTGTTGTCGAAATAATGCCATATTTCTCCAGCATTCAATGACGATGCTTCGTTGTCAAAAATTACAGCCACTCTCACTTTTGAAATCAATTTCACACTTGAAGATCCGAAGTCATTGCCTTTTTCAGCCATGCCAGTTGTTGTTGAAGATAGTTGAATGCCTAACTCATTTGCAATTTGGATCACTTTCGCATCAAAACCAACTTGGTTGTCACCTTTAGCAATTATCAACGTTCCTCGATCCCAATTTTTGCCATTGATAGTGAAGGGATTTTCTGAATAGCGCACTTTCATGTTTGATTTTAATAGAGCTGACAGAAAACGGGCATCTTGCATGCTATTCCAATCGGCGATGTAAGCATATGCATCCTTGTTTAATTCATTTTTAGGGCGTTCTGTTTCACTGTTTTTGCTGTTGACAATTGTTTCACTTGCCAAGGCTTCAAGTCCATAAGCGTAGGGAAGATTCCAAGCTGTAATGTCGTAGGTCAATGAATCCACCAATTTCGTTTTTGGTTCAAAAAGAACGTTAACCAAAGTTCCTTTGACTTGATTTGTGCTAATGACAAGGTGTTTATCTGTCGCCTTGAGGGTTCCTGGGCCATTTTGAGAGTACAAAAAGCCTTTCGTTGTGGCATTCGTACCAAAAGCATATTGAATCTGGTGGGCATCTAATAATTTGCGCAATGCAGTTAGATTGTCTGTATTTCCGCCAACAACATAACTTTTGTATTTATAGTTTTTGTTTTTACTGAAAGATTGAAATTCACGGATGAGGTCGCTTGTGTGCAAAGAAGCATATTCAACTGTCGACAATCCAGCAATGTGGTGGTGAAAAGCGCGGTCCGTGAGTGTAATAGTATCATTTTCACTGTTAATAACTGCTAATCCACCTCTGCCGCTTCCGCCTTGCTCATACGTCATACCAATCGCACCGGAGTAGGTAGGGTAAGTGTCGCCATAACTTGGGTAAAGTAAATCGAAGATCTCTTTTGTGAAATAAAACCACCCATTTTTATCAAAGTATTTTGCATTGTTTTTACCTATGCCATTTTGGAATTCTCTTTGCCAAGGCGTGATTACTTCGTGATATGGTTCAGCGGCTGGGGCAAAATAATACGGTTCGTTCATTCCTTGTTCGTGGAAATCAACATGTACATGCGGCAACCACAGGTTGTACAAAGCTATTCGCTGCTGCGATTCTTTTTGTGTAACCCAAGCCCAGTCGCGGTTTAGGTCAAACATGTAATGATTCGGTCTTCCTGAAGGCCATCCTTCTTGGTGTTCGCTGGATTCCACGTTCAGATCGGTGATTTGACCTTTGTTTTCATTGTACCAGTTTACGTACCTGTCTCGGCCATCAGGATTAATGCAAGGATCGAGAATAACTACCGTGTTTTTTAACAGATCTTGTTTGCCGGTGACTAATTCGTATGCTGTGAGCATCGCTGCTTCGGTGCCAGCGCTTTCATTTCCATGCACATTGTAACTTAACCAAACAATAGAAATTGTCTCATTTCCGCTTAAAGCAGCATGATCAGCTTTTATTTTTTCAAGTCGTTGAATGTTTTCCGGCGTTGAAATATAGGATGCGATTAACTCTCTGTTTTCATTCGTACTGCCATATTGCACCACTTGAATTCTATCACTTGCATTTTCTGCCAACTGATTGAAGTAGGCAACAACTTGATGATGACGTGTGAAATTAGCACCAATTTTATACCCAAGAAACTCACTTGGAGATTGCGGTTTTTGAGAAATCGAGAAGAAAGCAATAAAGCTTGAAAGGATATAAAGAGCAGATTTCATAGATCGAAAGTTGTTAATCTCAAAGCTAATCATAAGTTTTGAGATTTTACTTTTCGAAATTATTGAGCTTTAAAAATCGAATCAGACCAAGCCTTTTGTGCGCAAGAATTCTTCTAATGATTCAATATCTGAGAAAAGTACTTCTCTTGCCTTGCTTCCTTGAAATGCACCAATGATTCCCATTCCTTCCAACTGATCCACAATACGTCCAGCGCGGTTGTATCCCAGTTTTAGTTTTCGCTGAAGTAAACTTGCCGAACCTTGTTGGTTTATGATAACAATTCTTGCAGCTTCAGCAAACATTGGGTCAATTTCATTCAAATCAATATCACCATTTCCTTCGCCGCCTTCGCCAACATATTCAGGCAATAAGAATGCTTCCGGATAAGCGCGTTGATCACCAATGAACGAACAAATGTCTTCAACTTCAGGAGTATCTACAAAACCACACTGCAAGCGTTTCAAATCGGAACCTGTAGAAATAAGCATATCACCTCGTCCAATAAGCTGATCTGCACCAGATGCATCCAAAATAGTGCGTGAATCGATCTTGGATAATACACGGAAAGCAATTCGCGCAGGGAAGTTTGCCTTAATCATACCCGTAATGACATTCACAGATGGTCGCTGAGTAGCTACAATTAAGTGAATACCCACGGCACGTGCCAACTGTGCTATTCGTGCAATAGGATGTTCTACTTCTTTTCCGGCAGTCATTATCAAATCTGCGAACTCATCAATCAACACAACAATATATGGTAGGTAATGATGTCCTTTTTCAGGATTTAGTTTGCGGGCAATGAATTTTACATTGTATTCTTTGATTGTCCTGCAGCCTGCATCTTTCAGCAAAGCATAACGGTCATCCATTTCGATACAAAGTGAATTGAGTGTATTCACAACTTTTGATGTGTCCGTGATAATTGCATCTTCTTCACCAGGAAGCTTTGCCAAGAAGTGTCGCTCAATTTTGTTGAATAGCGTTAATTCCACTTTTTTCGGATCGACAAGTACAAATTTTACTTGAGCAGGATGCTTTTTATAAAGTAAAGAGATGAGAATTGCATTCAATCCAACGGATTTTCCTTGTCCGGTTGCTCCAGCCACCAAGAGGTGAGGCATTTTTGTTAAATCGAAGGTAAACGTCTCGTTTGTAATCGTTTTTCCCATCACAATTGGAAGTTCCGCATCTGAATTTTGGAATTTTTCCGAAGCAATGAGTGAGCGCATACTCACCATCTCTGGATTTGAATTCGGTACTTCGATACCGATTGTACCTTTACCAGGTATAGGAGCAATGATCCTTATACCAAGCGCACTTAAACTCAATGCAATGTCATCCTCCAGGTTTTTGATTTTTGAAATTCGAACGCCCGGTGCAGGAACAATTTCATAAAGTGTAACGGTTGGACCAACAGTTGCTTTGATTTTATCAATATCTATTTTATAGTGAGATAACGTTTCAACAATGCGATTTTTATTGTCTTCCAGTTCTTGTTTGTTCACTGAAACACCTGTACTAACGTAATCTTTAAGAAGATCAATGGATGGAAGCACATAGCTGGCAAGATCAAGTTTCGGATCGTAGTCGCCGTATTCTTTTCTCAGGTCATTCAGGTCTTCTTCGTCAAGCGTTACATCACTTTCTGCTACATCAATAGAGAAATTGGTGTCTGGTACTTCAACTTCATTCTCAACAATGGGCTCTTCAACTTCCTCAGATTCAACTTCCGGCATGTCAAAGACAATCCCACTTGGTTCTGGCTCTTGACGTATGGTGACTATTAACTCAGATTCATCGAATTCTTCGTCATCTTCATCCTCTTCGTCAAAATTGATTGTTTCAGCTACCTTGTCTGGCGCAATGTCTTCGTCACGAATGGTATTTACAACGCGCAAGTCATTTAAACTTTCAGGGCGCATTTGGTTTTCTTCCTCTGCTTCGATTTCACGCTCACTGCGGTTACCAACAAGTCTTTCGAACATTGCTTTAAAATCAGGATTGAAAAGAAGAACTACAACAAAATACCCAACTACTAAAATCATGACCATCGTTGCAAAACGACCAAAAGAAACGGATAACCATTGATTGATAAAATAGCCAAACGATCCTCCAAGAAAATTGATTGAATTTGCAAAATAACCAAGGAAAATAGAAGTCCAGACAGTTAGAAGTGCAACAACGGTGTAGCTTTTAGCAATAGGGGTGAGGGTGACATTGAATAAGATTTTTACACCTGAAATGAAAAGTAAAAAGGTGAGTCCGAATGAAGATAATCCAAACCACTTGAAAATCAACAAATGCGAAGTCCATGCGCCAAATTTACCGAGCCAATTTGAAACTGGTTCTTCGTTTCCGTCGAATAGAAATTCAAATAAACCTTTATTCAAGACGCGATCTTGATCTTCAGTCCAAGTGAAAACATAGGATAGGCAAGCGAGGAACAAGTAGAAAGAAAGTAAAATCAATACACCACCGGTGATTGTTTTAAATTTCTTCTTATCGAAACGACCGGAGAGACCCGAAATAGGATTCTTCAGTTTGGGCTTCTCATCCGACTTTTCTTTCTTGGGTTTCTTTTCCTGTTTAGGAGCTTCTTCTTCCCTTGAGTAGTCTTCTTTTGGTCTATATTCGTTATCTGCCATTGTACAATTATCTTACGAAGTTAACGAAGGAATACAGGGGTTTGCTGAAGAGTAAGGAATAACTATAAACAGATAAATGTTAGTTAGTTGGATTACTTTTCATTTTCAATTTCCCCTTGATTGCCTTGCTCTTCGAGAATTTCTTTTAGGAAATCATCGAATGTGACTTTTTGGTAATCGGAAGGTATTCCAAAAAGATCGTGATTGGGAATGTCTCTTTTGATGTCAATAAGTTCGTAAAGGAAGATGCCATCTGGCGAAGCCACATAGTAAATAGCGGGTAGACCCGGGAAGTTTTCAAATGCGTTCAAGTATTTTGGACTCAAATTTTTGAAATAGAAAAAGGGAAGTTCCTGAGGGAATTCAGGATGTGACACGAGCAGTCTTTTGGCTTTCAATCCGCATATTTTCACCTTGCCCCATTTTTTTTTGAATTGATAGGCTGATGAATCCTTCTTTTCAGTGTTGTGATTTGTTTGAACTGCGTATTTTTTTGTTGGTGTTTCGAGCAATAAATAGGATTTGTTTAATCCCATGTGCTTAATAACTGTCTGCCTACCAAATCTTTCAGTGTTATTTTCAATGCGTAATAATGTGTCATCCGTAACCACAATCATGTAATTTTCGGGCACAAGTTTTTGCAATGAGGTATCACAGATTGTAATCCTGT
>CAISOQ010000479.1 GCA_903887095.1 uncultured Flavobacteriia bacterium | reverse complement strand
CTGAAAGCACATTGAAAATCCATCCATTACTTAATTTGAAAACTAAAACAACCTCAAAAAACAAAGTGGTTAAAAGAGTTAAGTAGAGAGTACTATTGGTCAATGCTGTTTTTTCCTTTTGAAGTATTTGTATGACGTAAATGGCCGGGAAAAGAATTGAAATTCCGAATGAGTAGTTCCAGAAGTGTTTTAAAAGATCGGTGTAAAAAGAAAAAGTAGAAAGCAAAATAGCATTGAATATTGCTAAGACTGATAAAAAGGAAAAAATACGGTGCGCATGCGATGTTGTTGAGAAATTTAAAACTAAAAATGAACTGAATGAAAGAATGCTAAGCGCAGTAAGAAGAGCGTATGGGTATAAATTGCCTAACAAAAAAACCTCTACCAAGCCAGCCAGAATAAGGATTCCTGTTAAAATAACGAATAGTTTGTTGATAGTACGAAGCGAACTTAATTTCATTATCTCACAGCATTTAACTTTCGACTCTTTTCGGTAGCACAGACTAGATTCCACAATGCCCTGGCACCAACGTTTGCGTCCCAGTCATCGTGCTCTCCCGGAGATACTTCATTTAAATCAAAACCGATTATTTGTTTGCCTGAATCAACGAGTTGAAACAGTAAGAATGTAACTTCTTCCAGACTCAGACCTCCGACAACTGGAGTGCCTGTGTTGGGACATAATTCTGGAAACAAGCCGTCTATGTCAAATGATACATATACTTTTTCAGGTAGTTCTGAAATTATATTTTTGACTTGTTGCGCCCAAGTTATCCCGTTGAAACGCTCTTCCTTCAGTGACCAATCAAAAAAGGTTGTAACGCGACCATTGCTTCCTGAAATAAGGTCTACTTCAGATTGTGCAATATCGCGGATTCCAACTTGAACAAGTTTTTTCAAATTGGTACAATGCCTTAAAACATTAAACATGATACTCGCATGGGATTGTTCAAATCCTTCGTATGCATCCCTTAAATCAGCGTGTGCATCAATTTGTAAAACACCAAATTCCTCACCCTGTTGATCCAATGCTTCAATTAAACCAAGAGGAGTAGAGTGTTCACCTCCTAAAACAGCAACTATTTTACCCTGATTTAATAAGTCAGCGGATCGTTCTCGTAGATTTGATCGAAGTGCATTTTGAGCTTCAGAAATCTCTTCAATCGTTTCCCTGAAAACAGGCTTGTCTTCAAGTTTTCCGCCCTCTTCAAGAAACTGAATGTAGTCAACAGCTTTTTTACAAAGAACATCATTAAGTTCCGACCATTCTTCTGAGACGGGCGTCATGAAAACTTTTGTTTGAAAAGCATTCTCCAACTTGGGATGGTAAAAATCCAATTGTGTAGAAGCATCGAGAATTGCTTGTGGACCTTTGCTAGTTCCTTTACCGTAGGATGCTGTTGCATCCCAAGGTACGGGGATTATAACAATGTTCGCTTCTTTTTCCCGAATTGGGAATCCGAAAATATTTCCATTGGCAATACCAACTCCATTAGGATCAAAAGTCATGATTAAACGAGACTTTCAGTTTTCTTAGCGATAAGTTCCTTGACGAAATTTGGTGTAGCAAAGCTGCCTTTGTGAACGTCGGAATTATAGTATCTTAAACCTTTAGCATCTACAAAAGCATCTATTTGTGTTTCGTTAGTTACCATTTTCGGATGCTTTTCGCCTTTAAGTCCATATTGGAAGCTCCACATTCCGGTAGGGTAGGTCGGAACGAAGAAAAGTGAAACAGGTGCTTTTTCTTTACCAAAAATGTCTTGAAGGGTATGGTTTAATTCAGCAAAAGACTTTTCATTGAATTTCGGTGATTCACCTTGAGCAACAAGAATTCCATCCTTTTTCAATGCATTGTAGCAATTGGTATAAAATTCTACTGAAAATAAACCTTCGGCAGGTCCAACAGGATCAGAACCGTCAACAATGATGATGTCGTAGGATTCAGGAGCAGCTTTTTTAATAAATGCGATCCCATCATCAACGATAAGGTCGAGCTTAGGATTGTCGAAAGCTGCTGCAATTTGAGGCAAGTGTTCTTTACAAGCCGTTATTACTTCTCCGTCGATTTCTACCATAGTAACTTTTTCCACGCCCTCATGTCGCAGTATTTCGCGAACTGTACCACCATCACCACCACCGATCACCAATATGTTCTTTGGATTTCCATGTGTAAAAATGGAGGGATGAGAAATCATTTCATGATAATGGAATTCGTCTTTAATGGTTGTCATAACCATATCGTCCAATGCGAGCATTTTTCCATATTTGTATGATTCCAAAATTCGAACTCGCTGAAATGGTGATTGAACATCATGGAAAACTTCACCTGTAAATCTAAGTGAAAGAGCCTGGTGCTCATCTTTATCTGTGAACCATACATTGCGTGTGAAGAATTCTGGGTTTCGCCATTCACCTGCTTTCTGACGCATTGTGGTCATGTCGAAATCATTTCTAGTCAACAAATTCACAGACCCTCTCTTCATTTCAATGGCAGAATAGGATTGTGATTTGTCTGTCCGGTAGGTACCAGGTCAT
>CAISOQ010000478.1 GCA_903887095.1 uncultured Flavobacteriia bacterium | reverse complement strand
CATGTAACTGCGGTAAGTATTTTTAAAGATCCCCATCTTATTGTAACTCACCTCTAGCTTCACTTTGTTTTCGGAAGGAACTACTTTAATACCAGCAATTCTTTGAAACTTTTTTAGATCAATTAACAAATCATCTACCTGACCATATTTATTCGTTTTTGCTGCTTCATCCAGACCAGAGATATAACGCAAAGCCAATCCAGAAGAAAGCGAATCAAGCTGCAACAACTCCATTGAAAGCGGCACAAACCATTTGTTATTCGGCTCATTGGCAACTGGAATTATTTTCATGTATTGCCAATTAAAAATCGACTGAACAACCTGAAATTTTTCTACTAGTTTGATTAGTTTCTTATCGAATTCGTCTCTTTTGGATTCTAATTTTTGATGCGCACTGTTGTAATCTCCTATCAATTTAAATTGACCTGTTGCATCTGCCAATTCATTGTAAGAAGCATATTCACCTGTTTTTAATTTATCACGCAAATTCGATGACACCTGAATCACTTTCACATCCATCCAATGTTGCGGATACATGTGCATGCTAATGATTGTCTGAATGGCATTCTTTCCTTCAAATTTATTATCCCGGTATATCTTTCTTAATAATTGATCACTAAGAGTGTGCATTGGAATAATCCTGCCTTGAAAATCCTGAACCAAAAGAGATGACAGTTGATCTGAATGTTCCTCCGACATAAACCTAAATACAGGCTTCTGAACTTTGGCATGAGCATGTTCATGTCCTTTGTGATCCGACTCTGCCCGACCAAATCCAGGTAAAGAAAAACAAAGTACTAGTAGCACCATTGTGCCCAATTTCACTCTTTTCTCTCTTGATTTTTTCAATTTATCATTGAGATCTCTAAATCTTCCTACGGGAGCAAAAAGTGACATTATCATACCGATTGCTAAAAGCAAATACCCAAGATACGTGATGTTTGTTCCCCACCAGTCATGATTTACGCTCAACCTAGTTCCTTCTTCGTTTTGAGGAGTTGAAGGATTGTCTAGATCATAACTTGATTGAAAGAATCGATACCCTTTGTAATCCATCACATGATTCATGAATATTGTTTGATCCTTTGAGTAATTGTCTTTCAAATCTATAATTGATACATCACTTTCAAATGAAGATGCTGTTTCAGATCCGGGATATTTCTCAAGTCTAAAATCTTTACAACCAATGTAAAATGGCATTTCTATTTTTGTAGAACCGTATTCCATTTGATATGTCAAACCATTCAAACTGAAAACTTCTGCATCGGGAATTTGCCCCATACCACCTTTCAGTTTTACAAGTCGTGAGAATTCACCATCCGTCACTTTCACTATTAAATAATCAGTCCCAACATTTCTTCTACCCGAAGGGAGTAGCATTTTTTTGGCATGATTGATTTTTCTTTTCAATACGATTTGCTGCCCACCAACTTGATAAAGTGTCTCTATCTGAAAAGGAATAGTCGTTTCGGATGGCACTTTGACAAACATTGAATCAGGAACTTCTAAACCACTTTGTCTGTATTTACGCATTTCAGCCATTGGCAAGTAGCGCAAAGGCTCTTTTGATCGTATCATTATTTTCGATCCTTGCTTAGAAATCAAAATCCCAGGCATTGCATCCTTTTTTTCGAAAGAAATCGCAACATCTCCAGACATCATAAAGTCACCTTCAGATAAATAATTGGAACGCATTCCTTCTGTCACCAAATCCAGCGTGACTCCTTGAATTGAATCATTGACTACTACAGAGTCAACCATTTTCTTTTGAAAGTTTACATATTCAATCTTTATAGGTGACTTGTGATTCGGAAAATCGACATCAATATCAAAATCATTGTTACATTCCTCTGACATGAATTTCTTTTCTGCGTACGTATATTGCAATTTCCCATCATTAATCTTGAACCAAATATGCGGATCGGAAGAGTAGATGAAATTGGACCGTTGCCCCTCACCAATAATCATCAATCCTTCAAAGCTTACAAATCGTGTCACTGCCGCCCCGATAATTATTACAATAAAGGAGAGGTGAAAGGTTAACATTGCTATTTTCTCCCTTTGGAGCATGTTGTATTTAAAAATGTTCGCAATTAGATTCATCGATAAATAAACCAACAGCACTTCAAACCAGAGTGCATTGTAAATTTTGATTTTTGCAGTTTGGATGTCGTAGGCTGATTCATAGAAAGTTGCCATTGCAATTGCAGACAAAAAAACAAAGAGCGCAACGGTCATCATGCGCATTGAAAAGAAAGACCTTGAAAAATTTTCCATTCTTCTAAAGGATTTAGGGCACAAAAATACACAATGAAGACGGCATTTGTTTGAATCTGATCAATATTCTTTCTATGAAGTTTACGACCAGCTCGCAGAAAATGAAGTAATAACAGTTGAACAATTTTCTAAAACGTCAGTTCAGGACCTAAATTCGTTCTCAGATCAAAACACATTAGTTCACCAATTAATAACATTCAAAAAACAAGCAACAATGAGCACAATTTTGAGAAGAGACGGATTATTTCCTTCAGCAAGTTTGGCACCTTCATTTGACCTACTAGTCGATGACTTTTTCAACCGTGACCTTTTAGGATACAACGACCGCAATTTCCCTGCAATTGGAAGCAGAATTCCATCTGCAAATATTGAGGAAACGCCTAAATCATTTAAAATTGAATTAGCCGCACCAGGATTGAGAAAAGAAGACTTTAATGTCGAACTGAAAAACAACATTCTGACCATTGCATCGGAAAAAGAGGAATCTTCGGAAGAAAAAGATGAAGAAGGACGCATTCGCCGTAAGGAGTTTAATTTTTCCTCATTTCAACGATCATTTACCTTACCTGAAACCGCAAACGAAGAGAAAATCGAAGCCACCTACAAAGATGGTATACTTCATCTCGAAGTTGCCAAAAAGCGCACCGATTCACCAAAGTCTGCTAAGAAAATCGACATCAAATAAGATTTCGTATTGATTTGCCGACCGAATCGGTTGTGTTGGAAGAGCCCGGATCACCGGGCTCTTTTTTTTTTAATATTGACCCGTAGAAAGCATTACTAAGGTACAAGCTTCAATTGCTTCGATACCGTGTTCCTCTAGCTTGGTTTCAAATTCTATATTCTGAGTTCCTGGATTAAATACTACTCTATCAGGAAGAAGAGCAATTATTTTATCATATAACTCCGTTTGCAGCGTCGGATTAATGTACAATGTAACTGTATGAGGACGCCAATTTTCATTCCATTCAATGGCAATTTCAAAGCCATCAACCTCACCTTTTCTTCTGCCATAGGCAAGTACCTCATGACCAAAGTGGTGAAGCATTTTTATGGCTTTGTTCGAATACCGGTCTGGATTTTCACTTGCGCCAATAACGAGTGTTGGTTTCATTGAAATAGAGTTTTGTTTTAGAAAAAATATCAAAACATTCGTTTTACAAACATATGATTTAATCAATCATTTTCTCTCATTTTCATACTGATGTTCTTTCTTCAAAAAAAAAAATTACCGAACACTTAATTTAAAAAAATACCTAATTTTGCCGCAAAACAACAAGCCGAAGCTTGAAAAAAGTTATTTTATTCATTATGCTTGTTGCGGTTGTACTTCAAGGAGTAAATCGCTGGGCTGTCTATGTTCAATTTCAGTTGAGGAGAGAGTTTATTGCTAAAAACTTGTGCATCAAGAAAGCAATTAAAAACAATTGTTGTCAAGGATCTTGTCAGTTGAGTAAACGATTGGGTGAAGAAAAAAATCCTAAGAACAATTCTAGTCAAACACAACCCAAGGAACAGGAGCAGATATTGCAGTTGCAAAATCTACCTCCTTTTTTAAAAGTACAGACAAATTATGATCAAATAACTCATTTGTTTCACTACTCAAAGTCTCTCACCGAAAGGGAGACAAAACCACCTTTCCATCCTCCCGCATCAATAAGTTAACACCATTTGCAAAAGAAACTTCGGTTACCTATTATTTAACTTATTTGAAAAATATGAAAAAAGTCATTACCCTGTGCATGGGGATGCTATGCTTTGGCATGCATGCACAACAAGTTCAATGCACCGTTCTTGATGCATTGACAAAAGAGCCTGTAGGGATTGTTCAGATCATAAATGTATCAACCCAACAGGTAGTTGAATCTACCAATGGAAAACTTAAAATTGATTCGAGTCAGAACGACACTTTGCTGATTAAATCAATTGGCTATTCTGAAAAACGTTTTACGGCCAGAGAAATTCCAGTAGTCATCTATCTCGAATTTACACCAGAATTACTTCAACCTATCGTGGTTACGGCAACGCGAGGTGCTTCTAATCGTGCGAGTTCTCCTTTGGCAATAACACGATTGAATGCAAAAACCATTGATGAAACAAAAGCTACAAGCGTTTATGAGTTAATCAATAAAACGCCGGGTGTAAACATGGTTAATCTAGGGCAAGAACAGCACATGATGTCAATTCGTCAGCCAATTAACACCAATGCCTATTTTTTATACCTTGAGGATGGTATTCCAATTCGACCGTTGGGGATATTTAATCACAATGCATTATTAGAATTAAATCAGTTCAACCTAAATGCTTTAGAGGTGGTTAAGGGACCTGTTTCTTCAATTTATGGGGCTGAAGCAATTGGAGGTGCAGTGAACTTTATTACATCAAAAGGATCAGCCATTCCAACTGCTAAGTTGGGCATACAGTTTGATCAATGGGGGTATAAGCGTGTTCACTTTGGGGCCGGTGGTCAAGTTGGGAAATTAAGCATATATGCCGGTGGATTGATTAGTCAACAAACTGATTCTTGGTTAACGTTTTCAGACTATAAAAAACAATCCTATAACTTGAGATTCGATTACCAGCTGACAGAAAAAACAACCTTAACACTTTCTTCCACGGTCAATCATTATTATTCAGATATGACTGGGACGGTAGATTCATTAGCCTTCTTCAACAAATCGTATACAAGTACAACTGATTTTACATACCGAAGCAGTAAGGCCATGCGAACGCGTTTTACAGCAGATCATGCGTGGAACAAAAAGTCACATACAACATTTACTGTATTTCAACGAAACAATGAAATGGGTCAGAATCCGACGTATGCGATTCGTTGGATACCGAAAAGCCCAACAGCAACAGGTCAGATCAACTTAAATAGCTTTCAAAGCTACGGGGCAATAGCACAGCATACACAAGATTTTAAATTCTTGAAGAGTCAATTGATTGTTGGTGCGACGTACGACTATTCGCCAAATGATTATTGGGCGTATCAGTTGGATTTATTTGCAGAGCTGAGACCTGACAGTCTTAGTGTGATTAAATATACGATCGATAGAGAACGTCCTGATATCAAATTAGCCGATTACAATGCAATAATTCAAAATGCCTCTGGTTATTTGCAATATACGTTTGAACCAATAAAGAGAATGAAGATTGTATTAGGCGGTAGATATGACCTAATGACATTCACCTATTCGAACGTTTTGGGTAATACTTCGGGTGAAAAGGCTTTTACAAATTTTACACCTAAAATAGGTGCTACGTATACTATAAACTTGAATAGCGGTGCTTATGTAAATTATGCCCAAGGATTTTCCCCACCTGGATTGACTGCTATTTTTCGGGCGAAACCAAATACAAATCCAGTTGAATTCTACACCAATTTAACACCCGCTTATTTTGATAATTATGAAGTTGGTGGTTGGTGGTCACTCGCTAAGAACAAAGTATTGATTGATTTTTCAGTTTACAAAATGAATGGTCGAAATGAGTTGCTCGGAATTAAACAGCCAGACAACTCAACGGACTATCAAAGTGCTGGTAAAACAATCCATCAAGGTGTCGAGTTCGCATTGTCAGCACGTCCTCTTAAATCTGTAGCCTTCAGATTCGGCGGAACCTATGCCGAACATAAATTTGTTGACTTTGTGGTGAGTGAAAAAGCAAGCGATGTTATCAAGAACTACAATGGTTATGATATGCCCGGCGCACCGAAATGGATCTGGAATTCAGAGTTGAGTTACTATCCTAAATTTATTAAAAATTTCAGGATTTCTGCTGAATGGCAGCATGTTTCACCTTACTATCAAAATCAGATTAATTCAGTTGTTTACGAAGGATATGATTTGGTAAACGGGCGATTTGGATATACATGGAAAGGCATTGAAATTTTTACCAACATAATGAATTTATTTGATGAGTTATATGCAACCAATGTTACGCGAGGAAACCGTTCAACCGATCGCTCAGCGTACACGGCAGCTGCACCGAGAACGTTTGTTATTGGACTTCAATATAATTTTTCAGCTAAGAAATAATCATTTCACCGAGACTGGCCTGAGGGTCAGTCTCTTATTTTACTTGTCATGTTAAAGAAATACTGCTATTCAATACACAAAAGACTTGCTTGGAT
>CAISOQ010000477.1 GCA_903887095.1 uncultured Flavobacteriia bacterium | reverse complement strand
TCTGATTATCGCTTTGTTCAAGATAATATTTCACGATCTTCTAAACATGTATTGCGCGGTCTGCATTTTCATAATCCACCCCATGCTCAAGGAAAAATTGTTTCTGTAATGAAAGGTCGTGTGTTGGATGTGGCAGTGGATATTAGAAAAGATTCACCAACATATGGAAAGAGTCAGGTTGTAGAATTGAGTGAGGAAAAACATGATCAGTTTTGGATTCCGCCGGGTTTTGCGCATGGATTTATTGCACTAGAGGACGATACTGTCTTTTCATATAAGTGCTCAGCCTACTATCATCCTGCATCAGAGTGCACTTTACTGTGGAATGATTCGGAATTGTCAATAGACTGGCAAGTAAACGATCCTATTATTTCTTCAAAAGATAAAGAAGGATTGCGTTTTCATTCATTTAATAGTCCCTTTTGATGGCAGCCGCGGATATAATTTCGGTATTAGCTTTCCTTGGAGGTGGAGTTCTTGTTTCTGCATTTTGTAATAAATTGCTGTTGCAATTTTCTCATAGCTTGGGAATTAGAAATAAAAATGATGTCGTCATCCGATGGAGTAATCAATCGAAGCCGTCGTTAGGGGGAGTGTCCTTTTTTGTTGTTTATGTTTTTTCAACAATGGGCTACATCATGTTCATGGAAGATGCTAACATTTTTCACAATGCTCTTTCTGGTTATGAGTACAGCGGGTTATTTGTGTCTTCTTGTTTGGCCTTCTTAATGGGGTTGGCAGATGATGCTTACAATACCCGGCCTTACGCAAAACTCGTTGTTCAAATAACATGTGGTGTCATCTTGATTTTCAGTGGGACATTGATTGATGTAACTCACAATTATTTTGTTGATGCTACTCTTACCATCATGTGGGTTGTCGTTGTTATGAATTCCCTGAACATGTTGGATAATATGGATGGAATTACGGGTACAACAGTTGTTTTTATAATCGTTTCATGTCTATTCGCAAACTGGTTTGTAAATGGATTCAGCATAGACATTTGGTCGTTGTCTTTGCTATCAGTTTTGGGAGCAGTTATTGGTTTTTTGTATTATAATCTTTATCCATCCAAACTTTTTATGGGCGATGCAGGGAGTCAATTTATTGGACTTTTCATTGCTTTTTTTGGAATTAAATTTCTTTTAAATATTGGGGCGCAAACTCAAACGTTTTCTTGGGCGAGTGTGATCATCACTTTGACTGCCTTCACACCTGCAGCGGCGGATACATTAACAGTTGTTATCAATCGTATGAAGAAGGGGCAATCACCAATGGTAGGTGGAAAGGATCATACCACGCATCATTTGGCCTATTCCGGGAAAAGTGATAGACAAGTTTGGATGGTATTCTTCTTAATTGGGTTGACTTCTACAATTTTATCCTGCCTTTTGATCTATCTCCTAAAGATTGGTTTTATGTGGTTGATAGGTTTGTTTGTGCTGTATTTTATTTTGGTTTTTGCGTATCTCTATAGAAACACGCTGATCTATAAACAACAGGCAAACTGAAATCTATGCTTAAAACGCTTGCATTTTGTTTCCTTCCTTTGTTCTTTTTTAGTTGTAACACAAATAATCAAAAAGAAGTTGTCAAAGTAATTGAGAAATCTGAAATGGGTTTCGTGTTACCTGAATTGCCAGACAAAATGACTTTTTGTGATCAAACGATTTTCTTAAAGGACGAGGATATAAAAGAAAAATTAGACAGGGAATTACTTGTCAATACGTATTTTCAAAGTTCCACAACCCAAACAATCAAAAGAGCAAACCGTTACTTTCCTATTATTGAACCTATTTTAAAGGAATATGGAATCCCAGCTGATTTTAAATATTTAGCCGTTATTGAAAGTAGCTTGCTTCAAGCTGTCAGTCCAGCAGGTGCGCAGGGATTTTGGCAATTTATGCCCGTTACAGCCAAAGAAAGAGGTCTGCTTATGTCTAATGAAGTGGATGAAAGACTCAATATCGAAAAAAGCACACGTGCGGCATGCGAATACCTGAAGCAAGCGCACAATGAACTTGGGAATTGGATCTTGGCAGCGGCATCCTATAATCGAGGTATAGGAGGTGTAAGGCAAGACATGAAATGGCAGGGTACTTCGAATTATTTTGATACGCACATGAATTCAGAAACTGGGAGATATGTTTACCGAATTCTCGCTGTGAAATTAATATTTGAAAATCCCTCCAAATTCGGATATAGCATTGCAAAAAACGATTTATATGAACCTTTTCGAACTACTGCTGTTACTATTAAAAGCTCGATTAGCAACTTGGCAGAATGGGCAAAATCGAAAGGAATTAACTACAAGATATTGGTAAAATTGAATCCTTGGATTTTAGGAAACAAGCTGACAATTAAAAAGAATTCTTTTCAAATTTTGCTGCCGCACAAGTCGATAAATTTAAAACCGTACAGCGCATATTTAAAGTGAAAGAAGAGGAAGGATATATTGAGGTGTTTGGTGCCCGGGAGCACAATCTCAAAAATGTAGATTTAAAAATTCCTCGAAATCAACTTGTTGTTTTTACAGGGCTTAGTGGCAGTGGAAAGTCATCATTGGCGTTTGATACCATATTTGCTGAAGGTCAACGTAGGTACATCGAAACATTTTCTTCATACGCACGACAATTTCTAGGTGGTCTCGAGCGACCAGATGTTGATAAAATTGAGGGTTTAAGTCCAGTCATTTCGATTGAACAGAAAACAGTCTCTCGTTCACCGAGATCTACGGTTGGCACCATCACTGAAGTTTACGATTTTTTAAGGCTACTTTTTGCAAGAGTAGGAACCGCTGTTTCCTATAATACAGGCGAAAAAATGGTCAAGTATTCTGATGACCAGATTGTTGATCTGATTATTAGAGATTTTGACAATAAAAAAGTCATACTTCTCGCCCCAAAAGTGAAAGGTCGTAAGGGCCATTACCGTGAACTTTTTGAGCAAATTCAAAAAATGGGTTACACGAAGGTAAGGGTTGATGGTGAGGTCAAAGACATTGAAAAGGGAATGCGCCTTGACCGCTATAAAGTGCATGATATTGATATTGTAATAGATCGTTTGCAAGTAAAAACAGATGATAGAAAGCGAATCTATGATTCTGTGATTACGTCGATGAAGCAAGGTTCGAAAGAAATGATGGTGATGGATTTTGAAACACATGAGGTGCGACATTTTAGTCGTTCATTGATGTGCCCTTCCTCAGGAATTTCTTATCCTGAGCCGGAACCGAGCTTGTTTTCGTTTAACTCTCCTTATGGTGCCTGTCAGGGTTGCAGTGGTTTGGGTGAAGTTTCTGAAGCAGACATAAATAAAATTATTCCTGATTCAAAGTTGTCTGTCAAAAAGGGCGGATTGGCTCCACTTGGTGAATACAAGCGAACATGGATTTTTGAAAAAATCGATGCATATTTTACCCAAGAGGGATTCAGCCTGACCACTCCTTTGTCAGAAATACCTGAGGATGTCATGAATGTATTGTTATATGGCAATGAAGACCTTGAACGTTCAAAAAAGGACAATTCGATTGTTTTTGAAGGAATTATCAATTTTGTTGCCCGACATTCTGAAGAAAGTACTGCAGCGATTCAGCGGTGGGCCCAAAGTTTTATGAATAAAAAGACGTGTCCTGTTTGCGAAGGTACACGCTTGAAAAAAGAAGCTCATTTTTTCCAGATTGCAGATCGTCATATCGGTGAACTCGCTGCAATGGATTTATCAGAACTCGCTCTTTGGTTTGATAAAGTAGAGGAACACCTTTCATCAGATGCAAAGCAAATTGCAACAGAAATAATAAAGGAGATCCGAACAAGATTGAATTTTATTCTTGAAGTTGGTTTGGACTATCTGACGCTTCACCGATCAGCGAGAACACTTTCCGGTGGAGAAGCACAGCGTATTCGATTGGCAACGCAAATTGGTTCAGAGTTGATGAATGTTTTATACATCCTTGATGAACCTTCCATAGGATTGCACCAACGCGACAATACACGATTGATCAATTCTTTGAAACGATTGCGCGACGCAGGTAACTCTGTCATTGTTGTGGAACATGACCGTGAAATGATCGAAGCAGCGGATTTTATTGTTGATATTGGTCCTGGAGCGGGTGTACATGGTGGTGAAATCGTGAATGCAGGGAAATTATCTGAGTTAAATTCGAGGGATTCTTTCACGACACGATACTTGAAGGGGGAAGACAGCATAAAGGTGCCTTCATCAAGGAGAAAAGGGAATGGGAAAAACATTCTTCTCAAAGGTGCAAGTGGACACAATTTACAGCAAGTAGATTTGAAGGTTCCATTGGGAACTTTTACATGTGTGACGGGTGTGTCAGGAAGTGGAAAATCGACATTGATCAATCAGACCCTTTATCCGATTTTACTGAAAGAAATTTACAATGGTGTCAAAAATCCATTGCCGTACAAAGAAATTAAAGGCTTGGAGCACTTGGACAAGGTGATTGAAATAGATCAAAGTCCAATTGGTAGAACACCGCGCTCAAATCCTGCAACGTATACAAAAGTCTTTGATGAAATAAGGGCTCTGTTTTCGGCGCTTCCCGAGGCTCAAATTCGAGGTTACAAAGCAGGACGCTTTTCATTCAATGTTTCAGGTGGTCGCTGTGAAACATGCAGTGGTGGAGGATTGAAGGTGATTGAAATGAATTTTTTGCCGGATGTGTATGTTGAATGCGAAACTTGTAATGGTAAACGTTACAACAGAGAAACCTTGGATGTGCGTTATAAAGGGAAGTCCATTGCTGATGTCTTGGATATGACCATTGAAGATGCAACAGTATTTTTTGAAGCCATACCCAAAATTCACCGTCCACTTCATACGCTTTTGTCAGTTGGATTGGGTTACATAAAGATTGGTCAACCTTCTACAACATTATCTGGTGGAGAAGCACAGCGTATAAAACTTTCATCCGAACTAGCTAAAAAAAGCACAGGTAAAACTTTTTACATTCTTGATGAACCTTCCACAGGGCTGCATTTTGAAGATATCCGATTGTTACTCGAAGTACTGCAGCGATTGGTGGATGAAGGCAATACCGTTTTGGTGATCGAACACAACCTCGATATTGTAAAAGTAGCCGATTACATTGTGGATGTTGGACCTGAAGGCGGCAGAGGTGGTGGTAAGATCATCGCTACAGGTACTCCAGAAGAAGTTTCAAAGAAATATTCCGAGGTATCTCACACAGCGAGGTATTTGAGGGAAGAGTTGAAGGTTTAGAAAACTGTATTTACCTACAATAAACCTTAGCACTCTAAATTCTGACAATATCCAATCGAATATAGAAAATAAGTTTAAGATGTAATGGATTCAGAATGAAATTCCTACCCCTCAAACTTTTTGAAAATGATACTTGCAATATGGCCTCCGAAACCGAAGGTGTTGCTCATGGCGTAGGTCAAGTCTTTCTTTTTTGCCTTCCCCATTGGGAAATCAAATAAATCTTTGAAATCGGGTTCAATGTCGGTGGTATTAATAGTCGGTGGAACCAGTTGATCTTTCAATGCCATCACGCAAGCAATACCCTCAATTGCACCTGCTGCTCCGAGTAAATGCCCAGTCATGGATTTTGTAGCTGAGATACTCACTGAATTTCGTTCACCAAAAACTCTTTTCGCTGCAATCAATTCGGAATTATCACCCAATGGTGTAGAGGTGGCGTGCATGTTGATGTAATCTATTTTTTCTGCTGTGATTTCAGCTTCTCTTAGTGCCTCATTCATGCCGAGAACTGCTCCATCTCCTTCAGGGTGCGTTCCAGTTAAGTGGTAGGCATCCGCTGCCATTCCGCCTCCAACAACTTCAGCATAAATTTTAGCACCTCTCTTTATCGCATGTTCGTATTCTTCCAAAATCATCGCTCCGGCTCCTTCGCCCATTACAAACCCGTCGCGTGTCACATCAAAGGGTCTGGATGCTGTTTCAGGTGAATCGTTTCTTGTTGAAAGTGCTTTTGCGGAAGAGAATCCACCGATGGCTGCTTCATTGATAGCCGCTTCAGAACCACCAGTGATAATCATCTCGGCTTTTCCCCATTTAATGTAATTGAACGCCTCAATCATGGCAGTATTCGAAGTGGCACACGCTGAAACAGGGCAGAAGTTAACACCCCTTAATCCGTATTTGATGGAAATAATGCCTGAGGCAATATCGACAAGTATCCGAGGAATGAAAAAGGGTGTGAAGCGCGGTGTTCCATCTCCGTCACAATATTCTTTCATCTGATCCTGAAATGTTTGGATTCCACCATTTCCTGAGCCCCAAATCACACCAATTCGATCTTTGTTGAGAGAATCGAAATCAATAGCGGAATCTTTTACGGCTTCATCAACGGCAACAAGTGCATACTGAGAAAAGGGATCGTATTTTCGGAGCTCCTTGACGTCAAAATGATCTTTAGGATCAAAATTCTTAAATTCACATTCGAATTTTTTTTTAAACTTAGTTGTATCGAACTTTGTAATTGGGGCAGCACCACTGACACCATTTTGCAAATTAGACCAATAGCTTTCAAGATTATTGCCTATCGGAGTTAATGCTCCCATCCCTGTTACGACTACTCTCCTCATAAATAAGTTAAAAATTGAAATCTCTATTCCTTGCTCCTTGTTCTTTGTTCTTTGCTCCTTGTTCCAATTACAGAAAGCCCAGTTCCAATTTCGCTTCCTCACTCATCATGTCTTTGTCCCAAGGTGGATCAAACACGATATTTACCTTCGCTCCAGTTACTTCTTCAATGCTGGAAACTTTGGTTTCTACATCTTTGGGTAAACTCTCTGCAACGGGGCAATTCGGAGAAGTAAGTGTCATCTCAATTTCCACGAATTTATCTTCATTTATTCGAACCTCGTAGATCAAGCCTAGTTCAAAAATATCTACTGGAATTTCTGGATCATAGATCGTTTTTAACATCTCAACAACCTTGTTTTCCAACTGCACGATTTCGTTTTCCATGTCTCTTCAGTCTGTCTTTAATTTGTGGATGTCATGCTCGCCTTCAATGCATCCATTTTCATGCGATTCACCATGCTCAATAATCCATTTGCTCTCGTGGGTGAAAGGTGTTCTTGTAAACCAATATCACTGATGAAATGAAGGTCTGTTTTGGCAACAGTTTCAGGTGTTTCATCATTCAAAACTCTTATTAATAGTCCAATGATTCCTTTGGTAATAATAGCGTCAGAGTCAGCAGTGAAGTGCATTTTTCCTTCAAATACTTCCGTATGTAACCAAACCCTGGATTGGCAACCTTCAATAAGTCGGTCATCGGTTTTTTTTGCGGGATCAATTGTCTCAAGTTCTTTGCCTAATTCAATGATGTACTCGTATTTTTCCATCCAGTCATCATAAATGGCAAATTCATCGATAATTTCCTGCTGTTTTGCTTCGATATTCATAGTCAATTACTTAAGAATGCTAATGCTTTTTTCGACTGCAGCAATAAAAACATCAACTTCTTCTTTCGTATTGTAAAACGCAAAAGAGGCCCTTACTGTTCCAGGAATTTTAAAAAAGTCCATCAAAGGTTGGGTGCAATGGTGTCCTGTTCGAACCGCAACACCTTGTTTGTCAAGTAAAGTACCGATGTCAAAGGGATGAATTTTATCGGCAACGAAAGAAACAACTGATGTTTTCTCTTTTGCTTCCCCAATGATTCTAACTCCTTCAAAGGTATCAAGCATATCTTGGGCGTAATCGGCTAAATACTTTTCGTGTTTTTGAATGGCATCCAAATCTTGTGAAGACAAAAAACGGATGGCTTCACCCAAACAAATTCCTCCTGCAATGTGTGGTGTTCCCGCTTCGAATTTATGAGGAAGTTCATTGTACGTTGTGCGCTCAAAAGTCACCTTTGCTATCATGTCTCCTCCTCCTTGATAAGGCGGCATGCTGTCCAATATAGCTTCTTTTCCGTAAAGCACTCCAATTCCTGTAGGACCAAATACTTTGTGACTTGAAAAGGTATAGAAATCACAATCCAAATCACGAACATCCACTTTCAAGTGCTGAATGCTTTGAGCGCCATCAATTAAAACTTTCGCACCAACCGCGTGTGCCTTTTTTATCAAATCTTTAACAGGATTAATCGTACCTAACGTATTTGAAATATGGGTAACGGAAATAAGTTTCGTTTTTGGATTTAAAAGTTTGTCAAATTCATCAATAATCAGTTCGCCTTTGGAATTGATTGGAGCCACCCGAAGCTTTAAGTTTTTACGTTCACAAAGCATTTGCCAAGGAACAATATTTGAATGGTGCTCCATTGCAGTAATCACAATCTCATCGCCCGCAGTTAAGAGTTCTCCAAAAGAAAAGGCCACCAAGTTGATGCTATCGGTAGTGCCCTTTGTGAAAATAATCTCCTCGGACTTTTTAGCATTGAGGTACAATTGAATCGTCTTTCGAGCTTCTTCAAATTCCCCTGTTGCTTTTTGACTCATGTAATGTACACCTCGGTGTATGTTGGCATTGTCCTTTGAGTAATACCGATTAATGGCGTCTAAAACGACCTGTGGTTTTTGAGATGTTGCGCCATTGTCAAAGTAAATAAGGTTTTTACCATAAATCGTTTGTCTGAGTGCAGGAAATTGCTCTCTGATCTCTCTGACGTTGAAAGGTTTTTTTACGCTGTCTGCCATAATGAGTACAAAGATAGAAAAAGCCTTATTTTGAATTGTTCTAAAGAAGAGATTCTTTAAAAGAATGTTTCAAG
>CAISOQ010000476.1 GCA_903887095.1 uncultured Flavobacteriia bacterium | reverse complement strand
CGTGTTCCTTCAATTTCAAGAATGGAGTAATGTTCAGCCAAATGAGGGAGAAATGTCAAGAATTCCGTTACCGAAAAAGCAAACTTCGTATCAACCCGGTTCATGAGTTTTACTCTGTCCATTTCCAATAATGAGATGGGTTCAAAGTCTTTTAAAGCCTCGTTGATTTGGTTGTTTAACAATTAGATGTCAGTTAATATTGGGTAAATAATTTGTTAACAATAACGTAACAAATTCCATTTTCGTTGGTGAAAGATAAATATTTGTTTTTCTAATTTTGCACCTATGAGAAAAAAGATTTTGCTACTTGGTTCAGGTGAACTTGGAAAAGAATTTGTGATTGCTTGTCAGCGATTGGGTCAATATGTGATTGCTGTTGATAGTTATGAGGGTGCTCCAGCCATGCAAGTTGCTCATGAAAGTGAAGTCATAAATATGCTTGATGGTGAGGCTTTGGATCGCATCGTGGCAAAGCACCAACCGGATCTAATTGTTCCTGAGATAGAGGCAATTCGGACGGAACGTTTTTACGATTACGAAAAACAAGGAATTCAAGTCGTTCCAAGTGCAAAAGCAGCAAATTTCACCATGAATAGAAAAGCTATTCGGGATTTGGCAGCGATCGAAGTAGGAGTAAGGACAGCTCCCTATAAATATGCGACATCATTGGAAGAATTGAAAGCGGGTGTTGCCTATGCCGGTATTCCGTGTGTGGTGAAGCCCTTAATGTCTTCAAGTGGAAAAGGGCAATCCGTTATAAAGTCTGAAGCTGATATTGAAAAAGCATGGAACTATGCGATGGAAGGCTCACGCGGCGATTTGAAAGAAGTCATTGTGGAGGGCTTCATTGATTTTGACTACGAAATCACCCTATTGACTGTCACACAGCAAAATGGGAATACCTTATTCTGTCCACCAATTGGTCACCGCCAGGAACGCGGAGATTACCAGGAAAGCTGGCAGCCAATGCCAATGGATGCGAATCATTTAGCTGAAGCGCAAGACATGGCAGCGCGAGTCACAAAAGCATTAGGTGGTGCTGGAATTTGGGGTGTAGAATTTTTTATCACCAAAGAAGGTGCTTATTTCTCTGAATTATCACCTCGTCCGCACGATACCGGAATGGTTACTTTGGCCGGAACTCAAAACTTGTCTGAATTCGAGTTGCATGCAAGAGCGATCCTTGGAATTCCTGTATCGGAAGTAAAACTAGAACGAAATGGCGCCAGTGCCGTTGTTTTAGCAACTTCAGAAAGCAACGAGCAGCCTGTTTTTCATGGCTTGGACAAAGCGGCAAGTTATTCAAACACGGATTTTAAATTATTTGGTAAACCAACTACACGTCCCTACAGAAGGATGGCGGTTGCTTTAGCTTATGGCGATGAAGATGTTAAAACACTCGTTGAAAAAGCAAAAGAAGTTGCAGCACATATTACTGTTCTATAGTAAAGAGGATATTGCAACTTCATCCAACTAAAAGAAGTTTGGCTTTGCTAAACTTACTTCAACAAGCCCAAAGCGATTT
>CAISOQ010000475.1 GCA_903887095.1 uncultured Flavobacteriia bacterium | reverse complement strand
CCGAAGGCTTGATTTCGATACTTGTGAGTGAATCTAGCTTAGCAACAAAGGAAAGATTCATTTTATGAGAGGTATTCGTCGATATGTTTGATATGGAATCTTTGGTAAAATATGAGGTGTCTTGCAAGAAATACTGAGATAAACTGCTTTGTGTGGCATTCAATTGATTTTGATTGAAGCTGTAATTAAATCCAATTTTCCCCCAGTCCTTAATGCGGTCATTGAAATATATCCCCGCCTTGGTGGTTTGTGGGATTCCTGTATTCGTGCGTTGACTGCTTTGGTCCCACATGCTCATTCCGCTGGATTCTCGTTCATTTTCTAAGCCAAATTTGCTCATGTCACCCAACCTGAAATTTGAACGCGGTGTATTTGAGCTCAAAAAGAACACCGAGAATTTCTGTTTTTTATCAAAGCGATTAAAGAGTAATTCACTTTCGTAAAACGGAAAGTTTGTTGTTGGATTACCAATAATCCCACCATCAGAAGCAATAGAAGCTTTCCCAAAATAGCCTCTTTTCGCATCGGCCTTGAGCTTTAAATCCATGACTTGAATTTTTTCATCCATTCCCGACGCATTGTCTTGGGCTTTCTTTTCATACACCTGCACAGATTCAACGCCTTTGGCCCCAAGGTTTTTTGTCGCAATTGTAGGGTCTGATCCAAAAAATTCATCCCCGTCCACAAGCACCTGACTTATTTCTCGCCCTTGAGAAGTAATTTGACCATTTTCATCAATTTTAATCCCAGGTAGTTTTTTCAAGAGGTCTTCAACCACTGCATTTTCGGCTACTTTAAAGCTGTCGGCCACGTAGATTAAGGTATCGCCTTTGTAATATACCCGGTTCTTATTTCCTTGCACCACAACTTCAGCTAGGTTTTTAACCTTAACTCCCATGCGAATAAATGGTATTTCTATCGATAATTCAGCAGGATTACCAAAGACGTACATGGTTTTGGCTTCAAATTGAGGGTGCTCAATTAAGAGGTAGAATGTATCTAAGGGTACATTGAACTGGAATTGACCGCTCGTATTAGTTCTGACAAAATCAACCAATAAGGAGTCATTCAATCTAACCAAAGAGACCACGGCTTTATTAAGTGCATTCGTCCCGGTTGAGTCGTTCACTTGACCTGTGATTTTTAAGGTTTGTCCATTAAGCTGTGCAGTTAAAAGAATGAGCAGGGAGCATAGCAGTCCCTTGAGTACATTGGAGTTATTCATTGATAAGTTTTATTCCAGTTAATCCCTGGTATGAAAAGCCATTTTGCTCAGTAACACGAGTAAAATCAATTCGTAAGAGCTTGTTTAAATTATCTTTTTCATTTTTCACAAGCATTTCAGCGAGTGGAAAATCACGGTTATATGCAATGGCTGATTGATAAGATGGTGTTTTACTTTTTGTACCGACAATAATAAACTTAAGAGTTTCCGTTTCCATACCTCCTTGAAAACGCGTTGCATAAGGTCCTCGTTGATTTACAATATCCAAGGCTTCTTTCGCTGAAAAATCTGTTTTTCGGCATATTACAGGATTTTTTAACTCCAGTTCTTCTTCTGAATCAGCAATTTTTGATCCTGAAAAAATCACCTTCTTCTTATCTCCAAAATAAGAGAATACCTCCATAAACCCTTTATTCTTCTTATTGAAGTCTTTGATGCGCTGCTTGGCAAAAAACATGAAGGCTCCGTTAAAGTAATATACCGTGTTTATTTGCATCCCCTTGACATACGTTTCTTCTAATTCAAGCTTTACTATGCTTTTCTTCCCATTGAACTTCCCTCGTGCCGTTCTGTTGTTTTGTAAGCCGTCTGAATATTCAAGGCTATAGAATTCAGTGAATTTACTTGACGTATCAATCTGTTGCATTAATGAATCATAGGCGACTTGACCATTAAAAAAAAGCGTTTTCTTATCTGTTAAATCAACTTCCGTATCATCTAAAGATAAGGGCCTACGCCCGCTGTTTGTACATTGAGTCAATAGGATGG
>CAISOQ010000474.1 GCA_903887095.1 uncultured Flavobacteriia bacterium | reverse complement strand
GGTATTCCATCCAGTGTGAAAAAAGCAGATACTTTAATGGGGTCTCCCGGAATTCCGCTAGATGACTTCAAAAAATCTTATTTCGGGTTCCGAAAACTGCCATTCATTCTGAATAAAATCCAGGAACTGGATAAGAAAATAAAAGAACTAACCAAAAAAGAATAAGCTGCATGGCTGAAAAGCAAAGAACACTCAAGGCTGCCATTAAACTACAAGGCATTGGACTTCATACAGGTGAAAAAGTCAATTTAGAGATATGTCCCGCACCGGATAACCATGGATATAAATTTCAGCGAACTGATTTAGAGGGCGAACCAATAATTAAAGTGGATGCAGATTTGGTTGTAGCAACTGATCGCGGCACTACGCTTGAGTTTAAAGGAGCGCGAGTATATACGACCGAGCATGTTTTAGCGGCTTTGTATGGCTGCCAAGTGGATAACGCTTTGATTAAGTTGGATGGGCCTGAGGTTCCTATTATGGATGGAAGTTCCTTGTTGTTTGTTCGAGCAATTGAGGAGGTAGGCTATCAAGATCAAGAAGCTGAGCGCGATTATTTTATTCTGACTGAAAATATTCCGTGGGAAGACACCGATAAAGGGATTGAATTTTTGGCTGTTCCTGATTCTAACTACCGCATTACCGTTATGGTTGACTATAAGTCACCTGTATTGGGTACTCAGCACGCTTCTATGTACAATATAAGTGAGTTCAATACGGAGATTGCTCCTTGCAGAACATTTGTATTTTTAAGAGAACTTGAGTTTTTGGCGACAAACAACCTTATTAAAGGAGGTGATTTAGACAATGCCATCGTTTTGGTTGATCGCGAGGATGTGTCAAAAGAGGAATTAAGTCGTTTAGCGAAATTACTTGGTAAGGAAAATCTGAATATTTCTGTTGATGGCATTGGTGTTTTGAATAGTACCAAACTTCAATTTGAAAATGAACCAGCTCGACATAAATTATTGGATATCGTTGGAGATCTTGCATTAGTGGGTAGACCAATTAAAGCGCATATTTTAGGTGCGCGACCTGGTCATTCAGGAAATGTTCGATTTGCAAAAGTTCTGAAAGAACAGATCAAAAAGCAAGAAAAAGAAGGAAGGAAGTTCGATTTAACGAAAGAGCCGCTTTACAATATAAACGACATCGAAAGAATGTTACCTCATCGTTTTCCATTTTTAATGGTTGACAAGATCATGGAAATACATGAGGAGTCGATTATTGGGGTGAAAAATGTGACCATGAATGAGCCTATATTTACAGGTCATTTCCCTGGTAATCCTGTGTTCCCTGGAGTGCTTCAAATTGAAGCAATGGCGCAGGTTGGTGGAATTTTTGCTTTAAGCAAAGTAGATGAACCACATCTTTATTCGACTTACTTTATGAAGATTGATAAAGTGAAGTTTAAGCAGAAAGTCTTGCCTGGAGATACGCTTGTTTTTGAATTATTTTTACTTTCACCAATTCGCCGCGGTCTCGTAGAGATGGGAGGAAGGGCGTATGTAAATGGTAAAGTCGTGATGGAAGCAGAAATGCTTGCTCAGGTAATTAAAGATAAAGTATAGGTATGAT
>CAISOQ010000473.1 GCA_903887095.1 uncultured Flavobacteriia bacterium | reverse complement strand
GTCTAACAAGATCAATGAAGGACTTTACGAGCTAATAAAATCACTTTCAAAGACTGAAAAAAGGTATTTCAAATTGTTTTCTTCTCGTCATACGATTGGTGAAGAGAACAATTATGTGCGATTGTTTGATTTTTTGGATCGCATGCCAATTTATGACGAAAAATTAATTGTCAGGGAATTTGAAGGTGAGGCTTTCATGCACCGCTTTTCTATTACGAAAAAACGATTGTACGATCACATTCTTTCCGCATTAGATGCCTTTTATACTGTTTCATCGTTGGATGCGCAATTGTACAAAATGTTGCACAGTGCTGACATTCTCTTTAGAAAATCACTTTATAGTCAATGCACTCGGGTGCTGAGGAGTGCAGAAAAATTGGCGTTAAAAAATGGCAGATTATCCATCCTGGCAGAAATTTACAAAAAGCAAAAACGCGTGTCAGAAAATCGGGGATACACAGATGTTGAGTTGGAGGACATTCGTGAAATAGCTGAAAAGGATGCGCAATTGATTCAACAAATTCAGAAATACGATCAATTATGGGAGTTGAAGAGTGAATTGTTTTTTCATTTGTCACGAAAAGGAAAATCGAGGAGTGCCGATGAAGTTGCCTTTTACAAGTCATTGCTGGAAAAATTGCCGAAAGAAAAGGAACTCCAATATCATCCATTTGAAACCAATTTTTTATACAACCATCTCCTAAGTGCATTTTATTTCGCGACTGATGAATTGCCCAAATGTTATGGGTTTCTGCAGAAAAATCTTCAATTATTTGAAAATGAGCATAGCTTGAATGATTCAAATTTGAACAATTATTTTTCGCTGCTCACGAACATGATTTTTGTCGCTGAGAAACTCGGAAATCCTGCTGTTGCATTAAATTGTCTCAAACAACTGAAGCTGATACCGAATCAATTCGATTTGGCGAACAATGAAGATATGCGTATCAAAATGTTTGCTAGTACCTTTTCGATTGAATTGAGCATGTTGACCAGACGTGGTGACTTGCAGCATGCCATGGATTTGTTGCCAAAGATTGAAGAAGGTTTAGTGAGGTATGAAGGGAAAATTTCTCCTTCGAGGAAAGCATTCATTCGTTTTAAAATGGCTACTGTATTTTTTGGGATGAATGAATTTCAGGGCGCAAAAAAGATGTTTTCAAGGATTCTAAACGATTCGGAATTGGACCAAAACGATGACATACTTTCCTATGCTTATCTTGTGGAGTTGTTTGTGCAACTGGAATTGAAAACAGACCATTTACTCACTTATTCTCTAAAAAATACACAGCGATTTTTAAAGTCACGCAATCGATTTTTCAAAATTGAACAGGTGCTTGTGCAATTCATTTCCAGGCGTATAAAATGTAAAAATGAAGCAGATTCACTTGATTTATGGGAAGCATTGCACCAACAACTTTCTGAACTGGGCCAACAGGAAACGGATGCCTGGTTTTACGAATATTTCGATATCAAAACGTGGGCAGAATCGAAGGTGACGCACCAAGAATTTCAGTATTTACTGAAAGAGAAATTCAATCGGCCAGAACTTAAAAAACAGAAAGAAACGTTGGATCAATCGTTGAAATGATTCCAGCCTTGGGCTTTTAATGTTAAAGCAGAACCGTTTTTATCGACGTAGTAGATTCCATCCTTTTCATTGGTCATGTGTCCAATGATTGTCATGTGCGGATTTCCTTTGATTTTGTCAAAATCTTCTTGCTTGATTGTGAAAAGCAATTCGTAATCTTCACCGCCATTCAGCGCACACGTGCTTGGATCAAGGTTAAAGTCAATCGCTGTCATCGAGGTTTTTGCGTCAATTGGAATTTTTTCATCATAAACATGACATCCCACCTTGCTTGACTTGCACAAATGAAGAATTTCCGAAGCCAAACCGTCTGAAATATCAATCATGGAAGTAGGAACAACCTCTAATTCTTTCAAGAACCCAATGATGTCTTTTCTGGCTTCTGGCTTTAATTGTCGTTCGATGATGTAATCATGCCCATCGAGGTCTGGTTGAATGTCCGGATTGGCTTTAAACACCTCTTTTTCTCTTTCCAATACCTGCAGCCCCATGTACGCAGCGCCAAGATCGCCCGTCACCACTAATAGATCAAATTCTTTCGCACCACTTCGGTAAGTGATTTCTGATTTTTTTGCACGACCAACGGCCGTAATACTGATTGTTAAACCCGATAAAGAAGAAGTTGTGTCTCCTCCAACAAGGTCTACACCATAAAATTTGCAGGCAGCGTTGATACCTTCATACAATTCTTCGAGCGCTTCGATTGGAAAACGACTTGAAACCGCCAGCGATACTGTAATTTGTTCCGCTTTTCCATTCATCGCACAAATATCAGAAACATTGACAGCCACTGCTTTGTAGCCCAAATGTTTCAATGGCATGTACATCAAACTAAAATGGATGCCTTCGATGAGCATGTCAGTGGAAATAAGCATCGCTTCGTCCTCAGAAATATCGATCACTGCAGCATCATCACCCACACCAAGTATGGTATTGGCTTGTTTGATTTCCAAATTTTTTGTCAGGTGGTCGATTAATCCGAATTCACCTAATTGACTGAGATCTGTGCGATTTTCCTCCATGCGGTTTTTTTTGCAAAGGTAAGAGATAAAGGGGAAAGGCTTTAAAAAAGTCGTTTGTAAATAGAAATAGGGCTATTCTGTTCTGTTGAATATCTTTTTGGAATGAGTCTTTTCAACGAAGTGGAATAAAAACGAATGATTATATCTTCTTTATGATGCTCAAAAAGAATTGTTTCTTGCTTCTCGAAACTGGGATCAGAGAATTGTCAACCATAATGATGTGTCCGCCTTCACCGCGCACATATTCACGAATGAAACCTAAATTCACTAGATGTGAATGATGTATCCGGTAAAAAGTGTTTTTATTCAGTATTTCCTCGCATTCTTTCAGGGTTTTTGACACTACAATTTTTTTATTGTTAATGAGTTGAAAGATTGTGTATGTATTGTCGGCTTCACATTGTATGACATCCTCCTCATTGATGAAAATATATCCTTGCATGGTTGGTAAGCCAATTCTGTTCGTCGATTTTGTGTTTTCTTTAGAATGAATCAGATGCAGAAGTTTGTGATTTAGAACTTCCAATTTTTCGTTTCGTTTCTCAATAAATTTGTTAAAAGCATCTGTCAATTCATTCTGCTGAACAGGTTTCAGAATGAAATCGAGTGCCGAATTTCGAATGGCTTGTATGGCATATCGATCATATGCTGTGACAAAAATCACTTCAAAGGTTAATAATTCTCTGGGGACTAATTTAATTAAATCAAAACCTGATACCTCAGGCATTTCTACATCAAGAAAGACAAGATCTACAGGTTGTTCAGCCGTCAGAACTTCAATCGCACTTTCTACACTATCTGCCTCGAGGATTGTGCCGATCTGAGGAAAATTCATTTTTAAAAGGCTACGTAAATTTTCACGATGTATGGCTAGGTCATCTACGATTAGAATGGAAAATAAGGGCTGCATTATTCGATTGGAATTAAGAGATCTACAATAGTTCCTTTTTCAGAAGCATTTGAAAATGCCAGTTTCGCATGGTTAAGTCTGTCAGTATTGAAGATGGCTAAACGTTCCATAATGATCTTCGTTCCCTCACCCAATTTTAAGGGCATTTCTTTCGATAATTCAATACCTTTTCCATTATCGATGATGCGAATAAGCAGTTTCGAACCATCAGTCAGTGAATAAAGAATGGTTATTTTTCCAAATTCTTCTGAATGTATTCCATGTTTGATGGAATTTTCAATAAAGGGTTGTACTAACATAGGAGGGATTTGTATTGCACCCGGTGATAGAGAATCACCAGTAATTATTTCATAATCAAATTTGTTAGAATGGTTCACCCTCTCAAGATCAAGATAAGTACGCAAAACATCGATGTCTTCCTCTAGGGAGATGAGTTCCTGACGGCTAAAGATCAGAGTGTTTCTCATCAATAAGGAAAATTTATCAATCAGACCAAATGTTTTATCGGTGTCTTTGCGAAACAGGAAATTTTTAATGGATACCAGTGTATTAGCAATAAAATGCGAATTAATCTGCGCATTCAGCGCTTTCATTCCGGTGATGGCAATACGTTTTTCTAGACTTAATCTCTTTCGCTGATTTTCTTTTCTAGACCACATCCATAAACTTCCTAAAGAGATGAATAGAATTGAGAATCCAAAGTAAAAATAGTTTCTCTCCCGTTTGATTTTTAATTCTGAGATGAGTTTGTCTCGATGTAACAATTCTATTTTCTTATCCTTTTCAAGGAAGGAATACTTTGTCTTTAGCCGAACAAATTCTTTGGATGCAGCGGTGGATGAAATTTGACTCCTCAATTGCTCGTTCAATTTATAAAAATGTAATGATTTCTTATAGTCTAATAGTTTTTCGTACAGCCTCGAT
>CAISOQ010000472.1 GCA_903887095.1 uncultured Flavobacteriia bacterium | reverse complement strand
GATTTATTTAATTTCTTCTTCACATTGGAAAAGCAGATTTGAACACTTCACTCAAATTGCATTCAAAGTTGATAGCTCTTTTTACTACTTTTGCTTCCATATGGTAAATCAGGATCAACTCAAAGACATTCTGGGAAGGATTCAAGCAATTGAGTCTTATTTAAAGATAAGTGAAAAAAGAATTCAACTTCAAGAAGAAGAATTGAAGACGCAGGACCCCACTTTTTGGGATGATCCGAAGGCAGCTGAGAGTCAAATGAAGTCTATTCGTACTCTAAAGTTTTGGATAGAGGCTTATGATAAATTAAAAACAGCCTATGAAGACGTTGAAGTTTTAATTGAATTTGTGCGTGAAGGTGCTGCCGAAGAAAGTGAGGTAGATCAGCAATACAAAACATTGCTTGAGGAAGTTGAAGAACTTGAATTGAAAAATATGCTTTCTGGAGAAGAAGATGCATTAAGTGCGGTTCTTCAAATTACTGCTGGTGCGGGTGGTACAGAAAGTTGCGATTGGGCTTCAATGCTCATGCGTATGTACATGATGTGGGGTCAAAAAAATGGCTGCAAAATCAAGGAGTTGAATTATCAAGAGGGTGATGTGGCCGGAATTAAGACCGTGACGTTGGAATTTGAAGGTGAATTTGCATTTGGCTACTTAAAAGGTGAAAATGGTGTGCATCGATTGGTGCGTATCTCTCCATTTGATTCCAATGCGAAGAGACATACCTCTTTTGTGTCTGTGTATGTTTATCCTTTGGTCGACGATAATATTGAAATAAATATTAATCCTGCAGATATAACTTGGGATACGTTTCGTTCGGGCGGTGCTGGTGGACAAAACGTTAATAAGGTAGAAACGGCAGTTCGTTTGCGACATGCACCCTCTGGAATTATTATTGAAAACTCTGAGTCACGCTCACAGTTGGCTAACAAAGAAAAAGCAATGCAACTCTTACGTTCGCAACTTTATGAGCTGGAATTAAGGGCTCGTCTCGAAAAGCGCAGCGAAATTGAAGCCGGGAAGAAGAAAATTGAATGGGGATCTCAAATCCGAAATTATGTGATGCATCCTTATAAATTAGTCAAGGATGTTAGAACAGGGCAAGAAACGGGCAATGTAGACGCTGTCATGGACGGAGACATTGGCGAATTTCTTAAGGCTTTTCTCATGATGTATGGGGGGTAATTATTCTTGTTTCATTGAAAGGGCAGTCGAAGGATTGCCTTTTTTTGTTTCCGCTCGTAGGTGTTAATCTCTCTGATGAATACAATTTAAGTGTATTTACTTATACAGTTAGAATGAATCACGTATACGTCTTTGAGGGCTTGGTTGTATTCTATAGTGTTATTCTAGTAAATCAATTTTTTTCGTTTGAATCATTGGTTCATTTGTGTCATGAAAACAACACAAAGTACCATGACATCAAAGATTCAACTTTTCGCAACAATCATTTTTAGTGTTCTTTTTTTTGGAGCTAAAGCGCAAGAAAAACAAGCTGCTTACCCAATTATTGTAAAATACAAAAGTTCAACTACTTCTGAGGCGGTATCAACAGAAAATGAAAAAATGTTGAATGGCTGGAAATTAAATGATAAAGTGGGAAATTTTGAAAAATTCACTTTTCAAAATAGTGATGGGATTTATAGGATAACCGCTACTTCTGAAAAGGATCAACAAGAAATGTTGAATAGTTTGAAGGAAAATCGTTTGGTTG
>CAISOQ010000471.1 GCA_903887095.1 uncultured Flavobacteriia bacterium | reverse complement strand
CTTCTGATTTAGCATAGGATTCAAAGTCATCATGCAAATGGTAACTTTGATTTGGAACATACATGGGTCTATTTTTATTTCCACCGTAGGAAAACGCTCGCGCAATTCCAATTGCCCCGATGGCATCAAGTCGATCAGCATCTTGCACTATTTTTCCTTCCAAAGTGGGCATTTCATCAAACACTTTTGCTCCCTTAAATGAAACTCTATCGATAATATCACAAACTTTTAGGGATAAATCTTCTGCAGCACCGTACTTTGTCAAGATAACGTTTGCTGCTCTGGCACCATCATTTAGAATACCGCCATTTAACTTGTGGTCCGATATATCATGCAGCAATGCAGCTAATTGAATAACCTCTAAATCCCCGCCTTCAAGAGATTGTATATATACCGCTACTTTCTCAACTCGTTCAATATGAAACCAATCGTGACCACTCGTGTCGTTTGCAAAGTGCGATTGTACTTCACTTCTAATATTATCAATGAGTTTTGTCATTCTACTTTTTTGAGATCAATTCAAAAATTTGAAAACTTCCATTTGGCATGGTGGCATATAAAAAACGGTTGTCAGTGCACATTGCCATAAAAGTTCCATTCATGAAAGGCTTCCAGTTTTTACCTTTATCCGATGAGAAATCAATGCCATTTGAACCACAAGCATACAAAATGCCATTTTTATAAAGTGTACATGAGCGGTAGCCTCTCGTTTGAGTTTCAGCATTTATCCAGAATTCTCCGCCGTCATCTGTGAAAAAACATGTATTTAAGCACAAGTCAGGATTTTTATAGTCACCGCCAACTATTACACCATCTCTGTCATTGATCATGCAAATTGAAAATGCTCCGTTGGTTTCACTTGTCATGTATGGTAGAGAAGTGTTTGACCATGTTTTTCCGGCGTCATTCGTTCTAAAAAAACGACTCTTTTTGCCACCAGAAATAAAAACAAAACAACTGTCATTCAAAACTTGAACATTGGTACCGCTAGCTGCAAAACCCGCTTCGCCATCGAAAGCATTCAAGTTGGCCTCGCACGGTTGCCATGTTTGACCATAATCATAGCTTTTGTAAAGCGAAAAAACACTATCAACAGGGTCACCCATCAAAAATCCTATTGAATCCTTGAAATCCATTCCGTCCAGAAATTTCTTCTTCCACATGCCGTTTTCCGGTTGAATATTCTGGATGAACTTTTCACCATCTGTTTGCACTAGCACACCATAGGTTCCGCTTTGCATAGCAGTTAAGAATCCATTGCAGTATGCTAAATCCCTCAATTCCTCATATTTCTTTAATGCTAGAATGTTATAGGAATAGCCACTTTTTATATTGGTTGCATACAAAGTCCCATTCGAATTTGCTGTATACACAATACTGTCTTTTATTAAGATACTTCTTGAGTAGCATTTATCGGTGGTGTATTGTATGATTTTTGCTGATTTATTTCTCTTCGTGTATTTGTTTTCTTGTGAATGGGCATTGTACACAAAAAGAAATAAAAGGCTAAGCGTTTTTAAAACGTTGGTTAAATTTCGCATGCTGTTCTTCTTTTAAATCTTCTAAGTCGTTTGGTATTTGTCTTTTCCAGCGTTTGTGTGACCAAATCCAATATTGAGGACTTTTTTCAATTTCCTTTTCGAGCAGATTTACATGTTTCTCTGTAATTTGTCCCCATGACATTTCATTCGGGTTATCTGTTATAAGAGTAAGGAACATTTCATAATGGCCGCGTTTAACTTTTCGAG
>CAISOQ010000470.1 GCA_903887095.1 uncultured Flavobacteriia bacterium | reverse complement strand
GTCCTTGAAGGGCCGCAACCAGTGAATTAAAGTTTGGCTGTGACGTTAAGCCGCTCATTGAAGACAATGCTACATCCAAAATATCGACTCCTGCTTCTATCGATTTTATATAAGTCGCAGATTGAATGGATGAGGTGTCGTGCGTATGCAAATGAATGGGAATCGAAACTGACTTTTTCAATTCTGAAATCAAGAGTTCTGCAGCATAGGGCTTTAGAAGTCCTGCCATATCTTTTATTGCAAGAATGTGCGCGCCCGCATCTTCCAGTCTTTTAGCTAGATCGATGTAATAGTTTAAATTGAATTTTTGTCTATTGGGATTTAAGATGTCACCGGTGTAACAAATACATGCCTCCGCCAAAGAGTTGGTATTGTTTCGAACAGTTTTAATACTGTGTTCCATTCCCTCGAACCAATTAAGAGAATCAAAAATTCGAAAGACGTCGATACCATTCTCAGCACTTTTTTCAATGAATTTCTCTATGATATTGTCAGGATATGCGGCATAACCTACAGCATTTGTCCCCCTAAAAAGCATTTGTAGAAGAATGTTCGGTGCAAGAGTCCGAATAGTTCTCAGTCGCTCCCAAGGATCTTCATGCAAAAAGCGCATTGTGACATCAAATGTGGCACCTCCCCAAACTTCCAGAGAAAATAATTCAGGAACTTGTTTTGCATATCCCTCAATTATTTTGAACATGTCATCATTTCTCAAGCGAGTGGCAAAAAGCGACTGATGAGCATCACGAAGTGTGGTATCCGTATAGTGAATTTTTTTGTCTGACTTAATCTTTTGAATAAACGCGTCACGACCAAGTTCCAAGAGCAAATCTCTGCTTCCTTTAGGATATTGGATGGTTTTGTCAGTAAACGGTACGATGGGCTTTCTAAACGCTTTGCTCTCATCCACTTTTTTTACATCAGGATGACCATTCACCTTTAATTCAGCGAGGTAGCGCAGTAACTTGGTGCCCCTGTCTTTATCAAATCCATATTGTGGAGCTAAAAGTCCTGGATTTTCTTGAATAAAACCTACTGTCGCTTTTCCTGACTGAAAAGTTTCGTTGGCCATTACATTGATCAAGAATGGAATGTTTGTTTTTACACCTCTAATCCTAAACTCTTCGAGCGTCCTTTTTAATCGATTTGAGGCTCCTTTTAATGTTCTTCCGCTTGCCGAAACTTTAACCAGCATTGAATCGAAAAAAGGAGAAACTTTTACTCCGGAATAACTGCTTCCTTCATCCAGTCTTATTCCATATCCACCGGCATTTCTATAGGCAACGATTGTTCCATAGTCAGGTTTAAAATCGTTTTCAGGATCTTCTGTAGTGATGCGACATTGAATTGCCCAACCATTTGCTTTTACATCTTCCTGTGATTGAATGAAAATCTGACTATGCGACAACGGGTGTCCAGCCGCGATGATAATTTGTGATCGAACAATATCAATTCCTGTAATTTCTTCTGTAATGGTATGTTCTACTTGAATTCGTGGATTGACTTCAATGAAATAGATGTTTTCCTCAGAATCGACCAAGAATTCTACTGTTCCGGCATTGTTATAATGTACTTGCTTCGCAATGCGAAGAGCATATTGATAAAGTTTTTCTTTCGTTTCTTGCTTTAATATAGAAGGTGCGACTTCCACGACTTTTTGAAATCTTCGTTGAACTGAGCAGTCGCGCTCATAGAGGTGCACAATGTTCCCATGATTATCTCCCAAGATTTGAACTTCGATGTGCTTCGGATTTTCTATGAATTTTTCAATGAAAATTGTAGCATTTCCAAAGGCTTTCGATGCTTCATTTCTTGCATCATTGAATGCTGTTTGCAGTTCATCTTCAGTTCTCACAACGCGCATTCCTCGTCCACCACCTCCGGCCGCAGCTTTTAGCATGACAGGAAAACCAATGCGTTTTGCTTCTTTTAAGGCCTCATCTGATGATTCAAGTTCAATTTGACTATCAGGAATCAAAGGCACATCTACCGCTTTTGCAACGATTTTTGCAGCCACTTTATCACCGAGTTGATCCATTGCTTCTGGACTCGGACCTACAAAAATGATCCCTTCTTCTTGACAGCGTTTTGCAAAAGACACATTTTCAGAAAGAAAACCATAACCTGGGTGAATTGCATCTACTTGATTCGTTTTAGCAACAGCTATGATTTCTTCAATGTCAAGATAAGGTTTCAGGGGTTCGGCTTCATTGCCAATTTGAAAACTCTGATCAGCTTTATAACGATGAAGCGAGTACCGGTCTTCATAGGTATAGACAGCAACAGTCGAAATTTTTAATTCAGAAGCTGCCCTAAAGATTCGGATGGCAATTTCTCCGCGGTTGGCAACAAGCAGTTTTTTAATTTGATGAATTGGATAAGATTTTTCCATTACAGAGTGGTAAAAAAATAAAAATTAAGGGTTAAACATTAAGTAAATATTCATGAAATACAGTTAAAGTAGGGCTTGATGAGGATATTTTTGTTTTGTTTCCAAAAGTCTTGGATCTCAGGGCTTTTAGTACGAATTGGTGTGCATCTTTACCAAGTGCATTGCCACTGTTTTGCTGAAGGAAGCGCTGTGTAGATTGTACGACTGGACGAATCATATTTTCCTTATTTCTTTTCAGCTGCACCTTGATGTAAAGTAGGCGAGAGAATACTGCAATAAAGTAATTTGTAGAATACATGATTTGCTGTAAAATCCGCAAGGCCTCCTTCAATTCACCCTGTTTCTCAAGCAGCACAGCTTGGAGGAAATTTTCAAGAATTTTCCCTTCACCTCGGAAAAAGACCTGGTTTTCTTCCAATAATCGCTCTGCTTTTTCTAGCTCATTATGAAGCAAACAGAAAAGAATTCTATAAAAAAGCATGTTATTGTTGATAATAGAAAATCCCTTGAAATGTTCGATAGTGTCTTCTGACATTTCTAAAAGCGACTCAATATTAGTTCCTGAAAAGAATTCCAGACGCAATTCAAGAAAACGTATTTTTCTGTCAAGGTCGTAGAAATCATGGTTGCGTTTTTCTACAGAGTAAAGCGTCTCCTTCGCTTTCGAAAAATACAAATGCAGTAATTCGTTGTCGAAATTCAATTTAGCCAATGAAACGTATAGCGAAACTTTATTTAATGGGTAATCCATTAATTCGATTTGCTCCAAAATTTCTTGCGTTAATTCTGCACGTCTATTGCTTATCAGTGAGTTTTTTTCCAGGAAGATGTTCGAAATGTTATAGTAATATTCGGTCACTTTATCGTTGTTCGCGTGACGTAAAACCTTGAGTAATTCCTCGTTTAATCGCAGCGCTTTACTCAGGTCTTTTTCATTTTGAGAGGCATAACTCATGCGAATCTTTCCTTTCAAGCCAATCATTTGATAATAGTAGTCTTCTTCGATGACAGAAAAATCATAGGCCTTGTCGTAATAGTAATTTATCAAGGACAGGTTTCCGCTTTTCTCCAGAGCCTGAGCCAGCAGGATGTATTTGATACTCGAGTTTTTGTCCACAAAGGTTGACAAGAGTACACTTTCAATTTGATCCACAAAAAAACTACTCAATCGACGCAGCTTTAACTCCTTTTCTTTTTGAGAAGAATTTGGCCAATTCGATTCCACTGAATCAGATAAAAACTGGTTCAAATCATTCAATGTACCCGGAGATGATTGAATATAGGTTCTAAGAATTGTAAGTCGCTTGTCAGAGCTTGTCGTGCAATGTTGTGCTATTGCCTTTCGCTGAGCAGCTGTTAACTCTTTGTTGATGTTGTATAATTTATTGCCTATCACACATTGAAGTTTAAATGGTTAATACTCATCAATTTTTAGTCCTACGGGTTGATTTCCGCAGATAATTTATCCAGTACCTCGAAGAATTGAGGAAAAGATTTATTCACGACATGAGGATTAAGAATGCTCACTCCTTTTTCACTGACTAATCCCAAGATTGCACCTGCCATTGCAATGCGATGATCGCCATGCGGATCAATAGTGCCATCTGTAATTTTTTCTGTTGGTGAAATGATCATAATGTCATCTTCCAGGGTTATTTCTATTCCAAATTGCTTTAATTCTTTTTGCAGCACAATCCCTCTATTGCTTTCTTTATGAATAAGCCGGTTTGCGCCTTTAATTTTGCTGCTTCCTTTGCAAAGTCCAGCTAGAACTGCAATAGGAGGGAAGAGGTCTGGACAATCTGTTGCGTCAAATTCAAAACCGTTGAGTTCATTTTTTGAAATGACATACCGATCACCATCCTGTTCAACTTTAGCTCCTGCCTTTTTTAAGACTTCTAAAATGGCAATGTCAGCTTGTTTCGAATTTGGATTTAAACCGCTTAATGAAACTTCGCCAGCTATTGCTCCAGCAACGAATAAAAAGGAAGCACTGCTCCAGTCTGCTTCGATAGGAACAATGGCTGGCTTTAGCGTGTATGGACCATCGAAATAAACCGTTTTGTCCTTGTAAATCAATTCTACTCCGAATAATTTTAGAACTTCAAGTGTCAGCAGGAGATAAGGCTCACTCTTCAAGTTG
>CAISOQ010000469.1 GCA_903887095.1 uncultured Flavobacteriia bacterium | reverse complement strand
TCAAGGTCACCTTTAAGTGACCTTTTTTTGTTTCTTATATTTTCATTGATTTGAACTGGAAATGCAAAGAGTTTTTACTCCAAATTCACATAGGAGATATCATAAGTCACATTGTAATTCGAAGGGAATTTAGGTACAAGGACAAAATTCTCGGTAAATCGTTCTTCTTCACATTGAGCACATTGTGTAACAGTAATAGAATACTCAACCGTTTGATTGACTGAATTAAATGATACATCACGAACAAATTGCGCATTACAATGTGATAAAATCGGGTAACACAATACAGTATAATTCGAATAATCGACCGGCTTTACTGGTCCGCCATCTATTGAGACTTTAATCTGACTAGCGAAAGGACTTGATGCTGTTACGACATAATTTCCTTTAAGTAGATTGGATAAGTAAGCGTTATTGTTGTAAAAAATCACATTTTCTTCAATCCACCCTTTATCCTCATTATTGATATCCATTACACACTTCTTTTTACAAGATGATGTGAACAAAGCCAATGATATTAGCAGCAAAGAAAAGAATGATTTAGTGTGCTTTTTCATACAATACGTCATTTAAACGGTTGATTAAGTAGAGTAAAACTACAATTTTTAAAAGAAAATTAAAATTATTTTTTCCTCAATTCAAAATTCTGCCCCAAGTACACTCTTCGAACTTGCTCATCTGCAGCCAATTCTTCGGCTGTTCCGGATTTAAGAATACTTCCTTCAAACAACAAGTAAGCGCGATCTGTAATAGATAAAGTTTCTTGAACATTATGGTCTGTAATCAGAATACCAATGTTCTTTTTACGCAGCTCGGAAACGATGCTTTGAATATCTTCTACGGCAATTGGATCCACGCCGGCAAATGGTTCGTCAAGCAAAACGAATTTTGGATTTGTGGCCAATGCTCTTGCAATTTCAGTTCTTCGCTTTTCACCTCCTGAAAGTCTATTTCCAAGATTTTTACGCACGTGATTCAAACTGAATTCTTCCAGCAATTGCTCTAGTCGGTCTTTTCGCTCTTGTTTGTTGAGTTCTGTCATTTCCAGGATAGCCATGATATTATCCTCAACACTCAATTTTCTGAACACGGAAACTTCCTGAGGTAAATAGCCAATACCCAGCTGCGAACGCTTGTACATCGGAAAATGAGTAATGTCCGTACTGTCCAGATATACGTTTCCCTCATCAGGTTTTACCAGTCCAACGATCATATAAAATGACGTAGTTTTACCAGCACCATTCGGTCCAAGCAACCCAACAATTTCACCTTGGTTTACCTCAATACTAACGCCTTTTACGACATCCCGTCCTTTGTACGTTTTCTTGATATTTGTGGTGTGTAATTTCACGTTAGGGGTAAAGTTAAAAAATTAATGACCATCTTGCTCTAATTCCAATAGGACTTACGGCAGGTGCACCAGGGAATAAAGGGTCAAGATGGGTTAATCGATACACAACATCAACGCGACCGATTTTGAAAATATTTTCTACTCCAACCGAAACTTCAGCATAAGGTACTTTTCCAAACATTCTTGTGCCATCGGGAAGTTTCATAATTTGCAAATTACGATTTGAAATTGAACCGTAGGTTATTCTTCCGGTAGTTACGAGGCGCCATTTCAGTTTTTTAATCAATGGTATACGATCGAAGAACAATCCTTCCCAATGATTTTCTATAAATCCACCAACATACTTGTCGGATACAAATTCAAAAAAATTGAGCTTGTTGAAAGCAGTTGTTAGCAGCCAGTAAGATTGATTGCCTTCGTGAACTTTTAAGAATGGATAGGCTGCAGCACCGAAAATGTAACCAGCATTGCCTCCGTATCGAATTCTGCCCAACACGCCAATTTGTCTGTTGTGTTCCATTTGAAACTCCAGGCGCTGATAATTGTAGAAACCACCAAGTAAACCTTTTACACCAAATATTCCCTGCAAGGAAAAAATAGGGTATTTGGACCGTATACTAGAACGATCGAATGAGCCAGCAAGAAATTCTTCATCCTTTGTCCAGCGAATACGTGCAGTAAATTCGCTTGTTCGAATGGTATTAATCGTGTCATAGTTTCCTGCACCATCGTTGTTAATGTAATTTGCTTTTCCAAGCGCTGTGTATTCTTTCCATTCAAAACCGCCATACAGCACGAGGTCTTTCTTTACATCTTTTTCAAGATTGATGCCTGCTTTCTTGACGAACGTTAATTTATCCAAAGGACCAGTTCTAAAAACGGTTCCAAAGGTGGAGCCTATGGATGCAGCCGAAGCGGATATGCCTATTTGCTCAATGTCAT
>CAISOQ010000468.1 GCA_903887095.1 uncultured Flavobacteriia bacterium | reverse complement strand
TTGTTTCAATTGCTTCATGACCATCCTGAATCGTTTTCACCAAATGTTATTCTGAGACCTTTGTACCAGGAAGTAATTTTACCCAATTTATGTTATGTTGGAGGCGTTGGTGAATTGACCTATTGGATGCAATTGAAAGGGGTATTTGAGCATGCAGGAATTACTTATCCAATGATTCAAGCCCGCACGTCCATGCTTTGGATAGATGCTGGCACGGCTAAAAAAATGGAAAAAAACGGATTGCTGCTCGAAGATTTATTCGAAGATCTAGTACAACTTAAAAAACGTTTCTTGAGTGAAATCGCAAGTGATGAAATCAATTTTGATGAATTGAACCAGCATCTTGAGCAACTGAAAGTGACGATTTATTCAAAAATTAATCAAGTAGATACTGGTCTCCAAAAATATGCTGAAGCGGAATTGGTGCGTTTAGATAAACAAATTGAATCCGTAAAGGAGAAACTCACCCGATCTGTAAAACAACAACATGAAACGTTGATTCGTTCCATTGACCAAATTTCAGAAAAGCTTTTTCCGGGTGGAGGTTTGCAAGAAAGAAGTTTGAATTTGTTTACAATGTGCCCTGATGGAAAAGTGTTTGATAGAATCGCACAGCTCTATAAATCAACCGACCCCTTTGATCCAGATTTCGTAATTCTTCAGGAGTAGGAAATAATTCACTTTCATTTTCGTTTGTAGTACTACATTTGTTGCATGCGCGTTGCCCTAATTGCTCTTATTTTTCTTTCCTTTCATGCTGCTTCTCAGCAAGTGAAAGTCATTGGCCGTGTGACCGATAAGCGCAGCAAAGTGCTGGATAATGTTTTAGTGCGAGATACACGAGATACTTCATATTTCGTATTGTCAAATTCGCTGGGTGTTTATGAATTTAATGCAATTCAGGGTGACACTTTGCATCTTGTTTTTGAATTGAATGATTTAAAGGAACAAATCAATGTGATTGTTGATAACAGGCAAGTTCAGCGAATTCAAGATGTGAAATTTAATTTTATTCTTGAACGTGAAGTGGTTGTTGATGCGAAACGTACAGACCCATTTGAAATTCCTAAATTACCGAAATACGACGTCCAGAAAATCCCAATGGGAAGCGTTGAAAGATCCTTGGTTTACACAACTGCCGCAGTATCAAACAATGAATTGACCAGTAATTACAACGTAAGGGGAGGGAGCTATGATGAAAACTTGGTGTATGTAAATGGTTTCAATGTTTACCGACCTTTTCTGACGAGAAGTGGTCAACAGGAGGGAATGAGTTTTATAAATTCTGCGCTTGTTTCGTCCATTCGGTTTTCTGCAGGTGGCTTTGATGCGCAATATGGGGATCGTTTGAGCTCAGTGCTAGACATTGAATACAAAACACCAAATTCTTTGAGAGGATCAGTAATGGCTTCTTTGTTAGGAGTAGAGTCCCACCTGGAACACGCGCCTTCAAATCGCTTCAATTTTCTTGTTGGAGCAAGGTACAGAGCCAATGGTTATTTGTTGAATGCACTTCCTGCCAAAGGCGCTTACAACCCTGTTTTTTGGGATGCACAGTTTTTGACAAATTATGCTGTTACAGAAAACGTAACATGGTCTGTGATTGGCCATTTTTCGAGTAACGATTACCGATTTGCTCCCCAAACACAAAAGACAGATTTCGGCACAGCAAATGAAGCATATTCATTTATGATTTACTTCGATGGTCAGGAACGGTCGCGCTTTCAAACCATGATGGGTGGTACATCCTTGAAGTGGAAAGTCAACAAGAAATTAGATTTGGATTTCTATTCAACGGTTTTCAATACGGATGAGAGAGAGTATTATGACATTCAAGGTCAGTATTACATCAATGAATTAGAGACCGATCCATCAAAAGAAGAATATGGCGATTCGATTGCTGTTTTGGGAGTTGGTACATTTCTCAACCATGCTAGAAATCGATTGAATGCAACTATTTTTAATGTATACCACAACGGTAAATACCAGATTAAGAATAAATACGTTGATGATGATCGTACCAAATTTCGCAATCAAACATTTCAATGGGGTGCCAATTTGCAGCATGATCAGTTTTATGATGTGTTGAGTGAATGGAAAATGATTGATTCAGCGGGATACAGTCAGCCACAAGCTTCACCGAATCAAGTCGAATTATATGAAACAATCAAAGGAAAACTTGACCTAGCAGCGTTTCGCTACACTGGATTTATTCAAATAAATTCTTCCTGGTCAAACACAAAAAGAAATTATGTCGCATCAGTCGAAAGAAAGAAAGGATTTATTTTTCGTAAAACCATTGAAACTTTTACGGATACCATCCGAGAATCGAATGCGAGGTGGGCGTTGAGTATAGGCGCTAGGACTGGATATACAACTGCAAATAATGAATTTTACATAACACCAAGAGCTTCTGTTTCCTACTTTCCTAGGGTATACATGTTCAACAATGGGAAGCTATCGAGGAGAGATCTTAAATTGCGTTTTGCGTCAGGAATGTATTACCAACCGCCATTTTATAGAGAGTTCAGAACATTTGACGGTAATCTGAACCTAAATGTAAAATCTCAAAAATCTTTCCATGCCATAACAGGTGCTGATGTTTTCTTTAATATGTGGGATCGGGAAGTTCCCTTTAAATTCACTGCAGAGGCCTACTTCAAATACTTGTGGGATGTCAATCCTTATGAAATTGACAATGTTCGAACGCGCTATTATGCTGATAACAATGCGATTGCATATGCTTATGGCTTAGACTTAAATGTGCACGGACAGTTTGTGGAAGGCATTGAATCCTTTTTTAAGATGGGTATCCTTTCAACAAAAGAGAATTTGAACAACGATTCGTACAAGGAGTATTACAATGCTGCTGGCGAAAAAATAATATTCGGATACAGTGAAGATCAAGTTGTTGCAGACAGTGCGACAATCTTTCCCGGTTACATTCCTCGACCAACGGATCAATTACTAAATTTTGGAGCACTTGTTCAAGATCAGATGCCAGGATACGAGAGTTTTAGTGTTCAAATGGGCTTGCAATTTGGTTCTCGATTACCATATGGTCCACCGGATCGATCGCGTTTCAAAGATACTTTGCGCATGAAATCCTACTTTCGGGTAGATATAGGTATGTCTTATGATTTTATGTACAAAAAGCGTGAAGCAAAAAACTTTTGGAATAAGAATTTTACGGATGCTATAGTGTCGTTTGAGGTGTTCAATTTATTAGGAATCAACAATGTGCTTTCGAAGCAATGGGTGCAAGATGTGGAAGGGAAATATTATTCTATACCTAATTTTCTAACTCAAAGAAGATTCAATCTTAAACTTATTTTGAGATTTTAGTTCTGTTACTTTTTGTGATTGCCATAGTTCTTAGGGCATGAGAACAAAAGATATACTTTTGGCATTTTTGGTCCTGATAGGAGTGAATGCCTCAGCGCAGATGAATATTCGTGAATATATTCGTTTTAAAGACACTGTAAAAGTTGATAAATTCAAATTAGATCCAAACGGTTTCTCCTGTTTGAAATTGAAAATGAATCCCGGGGAACATGAAATCTTAAATCTTAATGAATTAAAAAAGCTGACTTCTCAAACGGTTGTTGGAGTTGATCTTGTTTATTCCGACTATCCGCATAATGCTGATTTTACAGAATTGAATCGTTTGCGCATTCTTGAATTGTTGCAATTTTTACCTTCTGCGTTCAATAGTCAAATTGTGAAATGGCAATTGATAAAGCAAACGGGCGTAAATAACTCATCCGCAATGCCGAATTACTTTCATGGATTTGTAATCTACTATCGACCAATGCCAAGTTTTAAAGAGGAAAACGATTACATCATGAGTATTGTAGATGGAAAAATACCACCATCTGATTCGACCCTGCTTAAAGTGTTTAAGCGAAACCCAAATTGGAAAAGTATGACTGTTGTATGCGATGTGACAGGAAGTATGTCTCCATACACAGGTCAATTGCTTCTTTGGATCAAAAGCAATCAGAAAATGAATACATTCAAACAGATTGTTTTTTTCAATGATGATGACGAACGAAGTACCGACCAACTAAAGAAAGAAGATCCATCTGGCATGTGGGCGATTGAAACAACCAATTCCAATAAAGTTATCGATCTCGCATTCAAAGCGATGACTGAAGGAGACCATATAGAAAATGACCTTGAGGCTATTTGTTATGCAATTAAAAAGTATCCGGAAAATAAAGAAAACATAGTGCTCATTGCCGATAATTGGGAAGATCCTTGTGATATGCAATTACTAGAATTTTTAAAGAAGGAAAAAGTACCTGTGAAAATAATTATTTGTGGTGTTGAGGATCGTCTGAATACATTGTACCTCGAATTAGCTCATGCAACAGGTGGGTCAATTCATACAATGGAAGAAGACTTGAAGGATATTGCAAAGATCGGCGAAGGAAAGCGATTCAAAATAGGTAAAATGAAATTCTACATGGCTGGTGGGAAATTCATTCAGGAATAATGGCTACTTGATTAATTCTTCTATCAGTTCTTCCACAGGAATAAAATGCATTTCCAAACGCAGTAAAGAATTGATGTCTTCACCAAGTTCATGCATGTCTTCGTCATCATCTTCAAAGAGCCAATTGATTTGAATATCAGTTTTTTTCGATCCCATGAATTCAAGTAATTTTAGAAATACAAATAACTTTTTAGTATTTAATGTATTCAGGTATTCAAAGTTGAGATTGATAGTTGTTGTCTCGAGAGGATTCTCTAAGTAATCTGTTGTCCAGCTAAATACATCTGACCAAAACTCCGTTGGATTGTAATCGATTGCTCTTCCTGAAATTGTGATTTGGCCTTTACTACCATTCATTTCTAAGTAAGGACTAGATGCTGTTGCTGTTTTAATTATTGTTTCCATATCTGTGTTTGTTTGAGACAAAAGTGCACCTTCTCTGAACTATGCATAAGATACTATTCGCTGTCTAATAGAAATATAGGTTTAATCAGCTAGCTTTTTGTCCGTATTTCTACTGAGAGGTGTACGTGTTTTGGACTGCGTGTT